>JAEUTT010000281.1 GCA_016787165.1 Bacteroidia bacterium
GTATTATCTAAATAAACATCTTGAATGGTATTTAATAACTCAATACCTTCTTTCATTGGTTTTTGAAATGCTTTACGGCCAGAAATTAAACCTTGTCCGCCAGCACGCTTATTAATTACCGCAGTGGTTACAGCTTCAGCCATATCACTTGCTCCTTTTGATTCGCCACCGCTATTGATTAATCCCATACGTCCCATATAGCAATTAGCTACTTGGTAACGACATAAATCAATTGGATTATCTGTGGTTAATTCTGAATATACTTTTGGATGTGTTTTTCCGTGCCCGGTAGCCAAGTATCCACCATTTTTATCCGATAATTTTTGTTTAATAATATCAGCTTGAATAGTAACTCCTAAATGGTTTGCTTGAGATGATAAATCGGTAGCGGTATGATAATCTACGCCATCTTTTTTGAAAGCACTATTACGAGTATAGCACCATAAAATAGTAGCCATACCTAATTCATGAGCACGTTCAAATGCTTGTGCTACTTCCACAATTTGACGGCCAGATTCTGGAGAACCAAAGTAAATAGTAGCACCTACAGCTACAGCTCCCATATTCCAGGCATCTTCTACTGAACCAAACATAATTTGATCAAATTTATTTGGGTACGATAAAAATTCGTTGTGATTAATTTTAACAATAAACGGAATTTTGTGAGCATATTTACGAGATACTGATGCAAGTACACCATACGTTGATGCTACAGCATTACACCCTCCTTCAATTGCTAACTTTACTATATTTTCTGAGTCAAAATAAATAGGATTAGGAGCAAAAGAAGCACCTGCACTATGTTCAATTCCTTGGTCAACAGGCAATATGCTCATGTATCCGGTGTTTGCTAAACGTCCTGTACCATATAACTGTTGTAAGCTTCTTAATACTTGAGGATTACGGTTTGAACCCATAAAAATACGACCTACAAAGTCGTTCCCTGGTAAATGGATATTTTCTTTTGAAATTGTTTTACACGTATGATTTAATAGGTTGTTAGCATTTGCGCCTAGTAATTCTTCAATTTTTTTTGTTGCCATGTGATTAAAGATAAAATTTTGGAAGGCAAAGCTAATAATTTTTTGGAAATTATAGCATTAAAAAGGATAACCAATACCAATGTTAAATGCAAAAAATGAATAATTTCTGCCTGTATGATTGATTCGGTACTGTTCTTTCCATTCATTATCAAAAATATTTTCAATAACCCATCTTTTATCTTCTGCAAACTGAGGATCTCTAACTTTTAATCCTAAATCAAAACGCAGAATAAAAAAGTTAAAATCGGCACGAATTCCCATACCAGAACCTACTGCTATTTCTTTGTAGAATCTATCAAATTGAAAATCGCCTCCCGGACGAGCCGCATTAGGCTCTTTAAGCCAAACATTTCCTGCATCTATAAATAATGCTCCATGTATAATTTTTAAGAGTTTAAATCGGTATTCTAAATTAGCTTCTAGCTGACCATCGCCTAATTGATCAAACAAAAACTCTCCATTGTCGGAATAAGATCCCGGTCCTAATGACCTTGATTGCCATGCTCGCATACCATTAGCACCTCCACTAAAAAAGCTCCTTTCAAATGGGAGGGAAGGGAAGTTTTTTAAAGGTTTTCCTATCCCTGCATAAATCCTAAATACCACTTTATTAATTTCATTTGGATTGTAATAAAAGCGATAATCTCCATCTATTCGTAAGTATTGAGAAAAAGGAATTTCAAACAAATTATACCTACCCAATGTATCCATTTCAAAAGTATTTGGAGCAATATTGTTTATTAAATCAAATGCTCCTCGCATAATGTTTCCGGATGATTCGGCATTTATTCTTAAAAATTTAAAGTTTTTGATTTTTTTTAATTCCTGCTCATTATACGTATAAGTATACCTTGTGCTTGTAGCAACGTGATTACTATAACTGTTAATAATATATAAATCGCGAATATCATTGAACAAACGTTGTTTAAATTGATCACTTAACTCAACTCTCACTAAATTGGCTACAAATGGACTAATTACATGACGTTTTGTAGTGGTTTCTCTCCAGGAATAAGCAAATGATAAATTGCTTATGTTTCTAGTAAAATCGGGTCTTCGTTGAAAGCTATATGAACTTGTAAATATCGTTTTAGGATTTGAACGTTTGGATGCATTTACCTTGAATGGCACAATAAATCGAGGAACATACAGATTTAGTTCTGGAATAATTTCAACTGTATTAAACTGCTGATTAGAGTTGGATAAATCGGATAACTGATTTGAGTTTTGATTATTCACTCGTTGAGCTTCAATGTTTCCTTTTAGTCGTACCTCTAATACTTCGGCTCCTTTTAATAAATTTCTATTTTGATACACCAAACTACCCGAAATACCTAAGTTTCCGGAGGTATTAGTTCCTTCTGTTTCTATCGTGTACGATTGTTTAAAAATCGGACTCATTTGAATATAACAATCTAAATATTCGCCTCGAGCTTGAACAAATGAAACAGCAATTGATTTAAATGCTTTTAACTCACTCAATCGCTTGTATGTATCTTCTACATTTTTTAATTGGTATAACTCGCCTTTACGAACAAATGTTGCATTTAAAAGTACTTTGGTTTTGTATTTCAATTTTGAATGATGCAAAAATCGATAATCGTCAACTGCAGTAGTGTCTTTTGTTTTCCCATCTTGAACTTTTGATACAAAATCGGGTTGTATATATACATTGTTTATGTAATATCTCAAATGCGGAACTTCAACTAAAGAATCACTCTCTGCTGAAAAACGCTTTAAATTATTTTTAATTCCAAGTGTAAGATTCACTTTTCTGTTGCCAATGTTTGTATCAGCAACATAATACACATAATCTTTTGTAAAAAAATAATATCCATTATTATTTAACTCAGTAGTAATACGTTCTCTTTCTTTTTGAAAAACATCTTCATCATAATTATTACCTTTTTTAATTAATGAATTACTGCTATCGGCATACACATAGTATTGTACTAAATTGTCGTTTATTTTATAGTCGACTTTATTAATAGTATAAGGCGCAGAAGCATTAATGGTGTAATACACTTTTGCCTTTTTTCTTCTTTTATAATAGACCGAATCACTAACACTACTTACAAAGTAACCTTTACTATTTAAGTATGATTTTATTTGAACCGAAGAACGATTCATTAAAACAGAGTCGTACACAACAGGTGCTTCACCAATATTCATGAGCCACTCGCCAAGTAATTGACGACTTCCTGTTTTAGGCTTTTTTCCTTTGGCTTTACGCTTGATGTTTTTTTGTTCCTTTCGCTTGTCAAATAAAATTCGCTTTTCTCGAACTTTATCTTCTTTAACCATATTGTGAAGCCAAAGATGAAATCTAAAAACTTTTAAAATTTTACGATTAGGCTTTTGTTTGACATAACTTTCAATATCGCTTTTTTCGAGCTTTGTACCCTTATTTATAATTGTATTTTTAGTGAGTAAGCGTTCATCTTGTTTCAATTTTCTGGTAGGATTACAGGCATTGAAAATCAATGGCAATAAAAATGCGACAATAAATTTTATATGATTTGCTCTTAAAATCAATTTGTGCTTTGTTTTATTTTTTGAGTATAGTGCGCTAAATTAGCACAATTCTTTAATAAGATACTCAATATTTAATTGATAAAACAGCTTGTTGCAATAAAAAAATATTTAGGTTTGCTGTGCATAAAAAAATAGTGCTAATGCTATCAAAAAATCAAATCAAATATTTAAATTCTCTAAAACAAAAAAAAGTTAGAGATGAACTTAATTTATTTATTGCCGAAGGAGCTAAAATTGTGCCCGAAATAATAGGTTCTTCAATTGTAATGAAAGAATTGTATGCCACACCATCCTTTTTAGCTAAACAAATCAAATTACCCTTAAACTGTTCCGTTACAGAAATATCAAATTCGGACCTAGAACGAATTTCAAGTTTAACCACACCTAATGAAGTGCTTGCAGTATGCGAACAACGAGAGCATAATTTGAATAGCTTAACTTTTAAAGGAAAACTAACATTGCTTTTGGATGATATTAAAGACCCTGGTAATTTAGGCACTATTGTTAGAATAGCTGATTGGTTTGGTATTGAAACGATACTATGCAGTTCAGAAACAGTAGAAGTGTATAACTCAAAGGTTATTCAGGCTACAATGGGTTCAATAGCGCGTGTAAATGTTCATTACACTAATTTGCTAGATTTAATGCAAAAGAATAGTACAAGTACTAAGCTAAATGTTTATGGAGCTTTATTAGAAGGGGATTCAATATACCAACAAAAACTAACTAGCGAAGGTTTTATTATTATAGGAAACGAGTCGCATGGAATAAGTAAGGAGCTCCAATCATTTGTTTCAACTAGAATAACTATTCCATCGTTTTCTCATTTATTGCCAACAAATGAAGGTGCCGAATCATTAAATGCAGCTATTGCAACAGCTATTATATGCTCTGAATTTAGGCGAAATGGCTAATTTGCAAAAGAAATAGAGGAAACT
>JAEUTT010000292.1 GCA_016787165.1 Bacteroidia bacterium
TAATTTTTTCAGCTCATTTTCAAGTCCTGGTCCTCTTAATGCTTCACCTTTTGCTACAATAACACCTTCGCCATCAATTAAAAATCCTGCAGGAATTGAGTTTACACCATATTGAGCTGCCCCTTTTGATTGCCAACCTCCTAAATCACTTACATGGTTTGGCCATACTAAACCATCTTTGGCTATAGCATTGATCCATGCTTCTTTATTTGCATCTAATGATACGCTATAAACAGTAAAGCCTTTTCCATTTTTAAATTTTGAATCTTTATAGGTATTGTAAGTAGCAACAACATTTGGGTTTTCTCTTCTACAAGGCCCGCACCATGATGCCCAAAAATCGATAAGAACAATTTTTCCTTTTAATGAAGAAAGTGCAATGTCTTTTCCGTCCGGACTTAAATATTTTAATTCTGGGGCTTTATTCCCAATGTTTGTTCCTTCTGTAGGGACTGATTTTTTTTCTTGTATAAAACCGAATGCTAAAAATGCTGTTGCGGCTAATGTTAAAATGATGTTTCTTTTTTTCATAGATGTGTTTTTTGAATTCATTTAATAGGTGTAAATGTATTATTTTTTTATGACGTTTTATCAAAAACAATTAGTATGCCATTTTAATTTATTTGCATTTTGCCTTATTGTAATCAGCTTTTACGTTAGGGTTGTCAAATACTTGAAATGTAAGGAATGGAGCTCCAAATAGTTTGCAATATTTTTCATGATTTGCTTTTTCTGCTTTTTGAAGTGCCTCTACAAAAAGACGTGATTTTATCAATTCTGGAACTTGAGAACAGAAAGATACATAAGCAAATAAAACTTGTTCCGGTGCATTTTCTTGTTTGATAAATGGAGCTAATAAATTGGTTGCATATTTATAATCTTTAAAACGAGCAAAAACGTATGCCAACTTTAAATTATTTTGCCAAGTAGACTCTTTGATGTTATAAAACCCTTTTATTTTATTAATGCAAGCTTCAATAATTGGTTCAGATCCATCAATAGTATCATACGTTTCTATAATTTTAAATTGCCATTCGGTGTTTAATGCATCTACATACTTTTTAGGGATTTCTGTTTTATACATAGCATCTATTCGTGCTTGCATATCTGTTTGAGCTTTCTTATCTCCAATAGTACTATCTACTTTTATGGAGCAAAAAACACTATTGAATTTTACATAGTTATTTGCAGGGTCAATGCTTTCAATTTTTTTAATCATTATTAAATCTTCATCATCAACAGTATTCTTGTTTTTTTGATAACGTAATACTACTTGATTGTTCCATAAGCCTGAATACTTACTCTCAAAAGGAATACTCATTTTATTCTGTACTTCATCTGTGTATTTTTTTGATTGCAACTGTTTACCAATGTAGTATTGAATTTTGTATGCTTGTTTGATATCTGATTTTTTTACCGCTTGATTAAACTTGCTTATCGAAAACTTTTCTTCTTTTGCACCAGTAATATCATAGGTTACATCCATAATAATTTGTGCAAAACGTTCCTTGCTTAAAATGGGTTCAAGTTCTTCGGCTAATCCTTTAGAGTTGATTTCATTGATAGCTTTTTGTTTTGGCATTTTTGCTAAGTAATCATATTTACCATCTTCCACTTCCATTTGAAATAAGTTCCAAGAGTCGCTTGTTTTTAAATTTGTAACTACTCCAGTTTTTTGGTATTTACTCATTGCTTTTATAATACTTTCAGCACGTTTTTTTTGAAGTTTTGCATTTGCATTTGCATCACCTTCAATAGATGAGTAAGCAGTTATATATAAACCTTCAATAAAAAAATCGGGTTCTTGAAGTGCATCTAAAAAAGGCTGAACATCAGTTTCTTTATAGTCCGATTTGTTTTTTTCAAACGGAACAGTAAAGGTTAATAAGGTGGATTCTGATTTAGGTTCAAAAGGAGGTTTGCCGTAGGCTGCATCTTCGGGCATCATAAGCATACTTACTTTTGTATTTGATTCTTGATCACCTTGTTCAATATATGATTTAACAAGTGTTTTACACATTTTT
>JAEUTT010000384.1 GCA_016787165.1 Bacteroidia bacterium
AAGTTCAATTGGTGCAACAGCTCCGCTCAATACCTCTCTAATTTTTGTTTCTATTTCATCACTTAATTCTGGGTTATCTAAGAATAAAGTTTTAACAGAATCGCGTCCTTGTCCAAGTTTTGTATCACCGTAACTAAACCAAGAACCACTCTTTTTTATAATATTGTGTTCAACGCCTAAGTCAATAATTTCTCCTACTTTAGAAATACCTTCGCCATACATGATATCAAATTCTACTTGACGGAATGGAGGTGCAACTTTATTTTTAACCACCTTCACACGGGTACGATTTCCTACCACATTTTCTCCATCTTTCAATTGTCCAATTCTACGGATATCTAAACGAACAGATGCATAAAACTTTAGTGCATTACCACCAGTGGTTGTTTCAGGATTACCGAACATTACACCAATTTTTTCACGTAATTGATTAATAAAAATGCAACAACATCCTGTTTTATTAATTGTGCCGGTTAACTTACGTAAAGCTTGTGACATTAAGCGAGCCTGTAAACCCATTTTAGAATCACCCATTTCACCTTCAATTTCACTTTTTGGTGTAAGGGCAGCAACAGAGTCAATTACGATAATGTCAATTGCTCCAGAACGGATTAAATTTTCTGCAATCTCTAAGGCTTGCTCACCATTATCAGGTTGAGATATCAATAGATTTTCGGTATCTACACCTAATTTTTCGGCATAAAAACGATCAAATGCATGTTCTGCATCAATAAATGCTGCAATACCACCTGCTTTTTGAACTTCGGCAATTGCGTGAATAGTAAGTGTTGTTTTACCTGAAGATTCTGGCCCATAAATCTCAATTACTCTTCCTTTTGGTAAACCACCAATACCAAGAGCAATATCCAAACCAAGGGAACCGGTAGGAATTACTTCTACATTTTCTACTGCAGCCTCACCCATTTTCATGATGGCACCTTTGCCATACGTTTTTTCTAGTTTGTCGATGGTAAGTTGTAAGGCTTTTAATTTTTCCTTATTAATTTCCTTAGCGGCTTTTGTGTCTTTGGTTTCTTTGCTCATGATATATATAGTTATTGGTTACGTATTTAGATAATCTACTTTATTGCATTGCTATTTACTTATAATTTGAGTGGTATGCTCTTTTGTTTTCACATCATTAATCACTTCTTCTATTTTACCTTTTTCATCAATTACAAACGTTGTACGAATGATTCCATCATATACTTTTCCCATAAATTTTTTTGTACCCCACACATCGTATTTTTTTATCACTTCCATTTGAGTATCTGCTATTAAAGGGAATGGCAATTGATATTTTTCAATAAATTTCAAATGCTTTTTCTCATCATCTGCACTAACCCCTATTACCTGATATCCTTTTTTTATTAAAACAGCATAATTATCTCTCAAGTTACAAGCTTGTGCTGTACATCCAGGAGTATCATCTTTAGGATAAAAATAAAGTACTATTTTTTTGCCTTTAAAATCCTTTAATGAAATACTTTTCCCATTTTGATCTTTTCCTTTAAAGTCGGGAGCTTTGCTTCCCACCTTAATACTTGTTTGATGATTTGCCATAATTAATCCAAAACTAATTTAATGTGTGGTTAATAAAAAATGAATGAATTGTATTTTATTAACATGTTCAAAAGTGTTTTGTTTAAGTTTTTAAAGAACGATTGAATAATTGAACACTCCAAAAGTAGATAATGTAAGAATATAAATTGCTAATATTTTTAGCAAAATGAAAAATAATTCAATATGAATACAAAATACTGATTATCAATCAAATAAAATCAATCAAGAAATCAAAAAATGAAATGAATCGGAAATATTTTCGATAATATCAGAAGCAATCATTGCCTCCATACTAATTTTTTTAGCAGAAAAGTCGCCTGCTAAGCCATGCAAATAAACCCCCAAAATGGCTGCTTGTGACGGAGTATACTTTTGAGCTAAAAGTGAAGCAATAATACCTGTTAATACATCCCCACTTCCTGCTGTTGCCATACCTGCATTACCGGTAGAATTAAAACATACTGTCCCATCCGAAAAAGAAATAGAAGTATGTGCTCCTTTTAAAACAATTATTACATTGTGTTTTACTGAAAATTCAACTTGTAATTTTAATCGCTCGTTTGTGTTGCTTGTTTTACCAGCCAAACGCTCAAATTCTTTTGGATGTGGTGTTAAAATACTATTATGTGGCAAAAATGACAACCAAGTTTTATTTTCTGCCAAAATATTTAAAGCATCTGCATCAAAAACAATAGGCGCAGTAGCATTTTGAATAATCAATTTTAAAACATTTTGTGTTTGTTTTTCAAGTCCTATCCCCGGCCCAATCCCTAAAGCATCATATTTATCCAAAACTGGGTGGTCATTTATAAAATACATTTCTGAATCCGCTTGTACCATTGCTTCTGGTATTGCCGTTTGCATAATTTCATAGCCACACTTAGGAACATGTGTAGTTAGCAAACCAACTCCTGCTCTCATACAAGCTTTTGAAGCTAAAACAGCGGCTCCAATTTTTCCATAACTACCAGCAATTAGTAATGCATGTCCGTAATTTCCTTTGTGAGAAGCTATATCTCTTTTTTTTAGAAAAACCTTTACATCCTGAGCAACAATAAATTGATAGGGTGCTTGGGCTCTTTGAATAAAATCGTTGTTCAATCCGATATCTAAAATTGAAAATAAACCCACATATTGAGCATTTTCAGGAAACATAAAAGAAAGCTTTGGACATTGAAATGTAAGTGTATAATCGGCTTTTATGATTGAATCGGAAGTTTGATTTAGCACATCGGTATATAAACCAGAGG
The DNA here is from genome assembly GCA_016787165.1 of Bacteroidia bacterium. Lineage (GTDB taxonomy): Bacteria > Bacteroidota > Bacteroidia > 2-12-FULL-35-15 > 2-12-FULL-35-15 > 2-12-FULL-35-15. The sequence goes on from JAEUTT010000384.1 coordinate 2,814, forward strand.
GTACATCAATAGATACTACACAGCTATTAAATTGGTTGATATAATTGATACACTCTTTTAAAAATCCATCAGCAGACTTGTTTGTTCCTGTTCCTATTAATGCATCAATGATAACAGCTTGTTCATTCGCTTTTATCTCTTCTACAAATTCGGCAATTATATTTACATCTTTAATTTTAGCAATTAAAGCCAAACGGTTATAATTTTCTTTAAAACCAACCGATTGTTTGCTTGAATAATTCACAACAATAACATTCACCCTGCATTTTTTCTCAATTAATAATCGAGCTATAGCCAAGCCATCGCCCCCATTATTGCCTAATCCACAAATAACAGTATACTGTTTCTCAAACAGATTCTCTTCTATCCACTTTACACAAGACATTGCTGCTCTTTCCATCAAATCCAAAGAAGTGATGGGCTCATGTTCAATCGTGTATTGATCTGCTTCGCGTAAAAGGCTGGAAGAAAGTATTTTCATAAAAACAACTTTATAATATAACTAACACCCATGGTACTTATGCTCACTATAAATGAATATTTAATGTAGCAGGCTCCATTTTTTAGCTTAAATTTTAGGTGTAAAATCAAAAGTAAAAAGGTAAAAAACACTGGAAATAATGCTGGGTATAATAAAAAACTTTCAACAAAATCACCTTTTAGTAAAGCTATGAATGAACGTTGCATACCACAACCAGGGCAGGATATTCCGAACATTGATTTATACGGACAAGCCAGCAAATGATTTTCGAGCCAATGGATTAATTCATTCATAAAAAAAAGAGGACTTATTCGTCCTCTTTAAAATTACTTTATTTTATCGAATTAGCGATTATTCATCATTTCCCATGGTAATCCACTAATTACAGCACCTAACACCACAATGTAAATAATCATTACTACTACATATACTGCCGATAGTGATAGTCCAATAATAGCACATACTCTACCCGCTTTCATATTTTTAAATGATGCTTCTGAATACACACCTGGATTTTGTTTATATAAAGCTCCTGCTTTATTTGCCAATACTAAAGCAATAATACCGCAAACTAAACCGACTATACCGTAGCAAAAACAGCCTACAATGGATATAATTCCTAAAACTAAAACAGCAGTTGCATTAGGTAATTGTGGCTGAATTACTGGTTGTGTAAATTGTGGATTGATATTTCCTTGATTTTCCATAGAATAATTTTTTATATATTTAAACCGAAAGTAGGAAAGTATTTTTACATACTAAAAAAAACATTTCAACAAGTGATAAATAACTGTTTGAATTTAAAATAAGACTTTAAATTCTCATTTAAGCCCGCTAATAAATAGTAGCTAAATCACTTTCTTTGATGAGATTATTTCTTTCAGTTGAAATGGCATACTTTATTTTATGAAGTTGCTGTTTCCAATAATTAGCTTAACTGCTTAGCAATGACAAGTACTTGTGGAATAATAAGTTGTTGCTCATCATTATTAATAACAAAATCAGATTTTTTTATTTTTTCTTCATCACTCATCTGATTAGCCATTCGGTTAAGCACGTCTTCTTTGGTAGTAGCATCTCGTTTTAGTACCCTCTCTATTTTAAGTTCAACAGGCGCAACAACAGTTATTATTTTATCCACCTGTTTATAAGCATTGCTTTCAAATAAAATAGCAGCTTCCTTTATAATAAATAAAGCTGATTTATTTAGTTGGCACCATTCTTCAAAATGAGATGCAACAGCAGGATGTATGATTGAATTTAACTTTTCAAGCTTTGCTTTATCATTAAAAACAATGGAAGCTAATTTTTTTCTATCAATGGTCCCTTCATCATTTAAAACCGAATTACCAAACAAATAAATTAAATTTGATTTAATAGAAGTATCAAAATCTAACATTTTTTTAGCTTCATCATCAGCATAATAAACAGGAGCGCCTAACAATTCGAACACTTTGCAAACAGTGCTTTTACCGCTTCCTATACCACCTGTTATACCTACTTTTTTCATTTTCGAATAATAAACTCTACTTTTTCGGGATTTATTTTAATGCCACGTATTTGTGAAGGATATTGAACTAAGTTAAGTTTTAATTTATCACTCCCCTGCTCTATCTTTTTATAATCAACCACCACTTTAAATTGTTGTTGATTTATTTTTTCATAATCATCAAATGCCACATTAAATTTCACTTGTACCTTATCAGGAAAAGTTTTTAAACTATATTCTTCAGGAAGATTAATTGTTTCTATAGGCAAATCAATAGTTGCCTCTGTATATTTTAAAACAGGAATAGATACCTGTATTTTTTCGGAAGACAGCTCTACTCCTTTTAAGTTAGGGGTTATTATTATTGGAATTTCTATTTTTTGCGACTTATTAATTCCATTCAATACTATTTCTTGAGTATACAGTTCATGTATTTTATCTACAACATCTGCTGCACCAGAAATTTGAACAAATGAAGGAGTAATGGATATTGAATCGGATTGTTGGTAAGGAGGTTCAAAAGACAAATTTATTTTAAGCTTAACAGGAACCGAACGAACGTCTTTTTTATTATAATTTAAATATACTGTATCAGGGTTTACTTGTTTTATCTTTACATAGCTACCAAATTGAGCCGTTAACTTATCAATACGCGAATTGGTTAATAAATAATACTGATTAAATGCAGGCAATGGTTTAGCATCCCTAACATCTATTAAAACAGTTTCTTTTTTTTGTTTTAATTTATAAAACAGCAAATCAAATCCTCGTGCATTAATTTCCATATCAATTGTTTCAGGCAAATGATTGGCAACTACCTTATCTTGAGGAAGATGAATATACCTTACAGGAAAATTAACAATGATTGAATAATCTTTGGATAAAGACATTAATATCCAAAAAAATACAGCTATAATTAAACAAACAGTAAATGTAGATAACCGTTTGTTAAGGCGAACATTTGTGTTTGTTCCTTTTTTTCTAATAATATTTAACAGTGTTGTTTTCAAAATGGTTCAGCAAATTACAAAAAAAGAGGCTACCTCAAAAGTGTATTTACTCCGTAATACCACTTCGAGTATAGGCGAGAAACTTTTTAGTTCAATAATATGGTTCTCGACTTCGCTCGAACTGACACCCAAA
>JAEUTT010000404.1 GCA_016787165.1 Bacteroidia bacterium
CCTTACCCGATGTATCGTATCAACCAGGAATAACATCAGCACCATTGCATGAATTATTGCCTCCGGAAATTGCTAAAAGATTACAATTAGGGTTTATTGAGTTTGGCAAAAAAATGCGTGGCTACTTAAGCAATGATGCAGTAATTGTAGGAGTTGAATCACGTACCTCCTCGCCTATTAGAATTCCTAGAGATGTTCACACATTGCAACATCCTCAAATAAACGGATTGTATCCTTGTGCCGAAGGAGCTGGCTATGCTGGTGGAATTGTTTCTGCTGCTATTGATGGACAAAAATGTGCAAATGCGATTGCTCAACTTCATCTTAATAAATAGTACCTTTGTATTTTAAAAATATACTACTATGCGTTTTTTAATTCAACTTATCATTTCAACTTTAGCTGTTTTAATAGCTTCTTTTTTATTGCCAGGCGTTGCTATTCAAGATAATAATGTGTTAACAGCTTTAGTTGTTGCAGCCGTTTTGGCATTTTTAAATGCTGTTGTAAAACCAATCATGATTATATTAACCATACCCGTGACTATTTTCACATTCGGACTTTTTCTTTTGGTCATCAATGCATTGATGATTATACTTACATCTAAATTAGTAGATGGATTTAAAGTAGATGGATTTTGGTGGGCATTGCTATTCAGTTTTATACTTTCTATCACCACATCCATTTTAGAAAACATAAAACGTAAAGATGAAAATGAAGAAGGAAATAGTTAGATAGATTTTACCGCAATGGATAAAAAATAATAATAAAGTACAATACAAAAACAAATGATAGAAGTAGGCAAATACAATGAATTAGAAGTGGTAAAACAAATGGATTTTGGAATCTATTTAAGAAAAGATGATGTAGAAATATTAATGCCTACTAAATGGGTTCCATGAGGAACAGCTATTGGTGATATTATGAATGTTTTTGTTTACAGAGACTCTGATGATCGATTAATTGCCACTACATTACAACCTTATGCAACAAGTGGAGAGTTTGCTTTTTTGGAAGTAAAACAAGTAAATAGTATTGGAGCATTCATGGATTGGGGAATGGAAAAAGATATATTAGTTCCTTTTAGTGAACAACCTAATAAAATGCAAGAAGGTAGAAGTTATGTTGTTTTTATTTATACAGATGAAATAACCAATAGAATGGTAGCCTCTGCTAAAATTAATAAGTTTATTGAGCGTGATGAAATTGACTTGCATACAAATGATGTGGTAGATTTATTAATTTATTCTGAAACCGACAAAGGGTTTAATGCTATCATAAACAATTTGTATGTAGGCTTAATTTATAAAAATGAAATTTTTGACAACATACGCATTGGAGATAAAGTAAAAGGGTTTGTGAAACAAATCAGAGAAGACCAAAAAATCGATTTGAGTTTACAAAAAGCAGGATTTGAACTAGTAGATGATGTAAAATGGAAAATTTTAAATATACTAAAAGAGAAAAATGGTTTTTTACCATTGAATGACAATAGTACACCTGAAGAAATTAAACGAGAATTACAAATTAGCAAAAAGGCATTTAAAAAAGCGATTGGAGCTCTTTATAAAGAGAGACTGGTAAAGCTTGGCGAAAAAGGAATTGAGCTAATACAAAAATAATTAAATAATATCCCTCGGATCATTATTGGTATCACGTCTTTCCGTTTTTTTGCGCATCCTAATATTTAGCATTTCCACAAATAATGAGAATCCTATAGCAATATAAACAATTGATTTTTCTACATGTTGATGCATTGATTCTAAAATCAAAATCATTCCTATCATCAATAAAAAGGACAATGCAAGTACTTTAATTGTTGGATTATCGTTAATAAAATCACTTACTTTTCCTGAGAATAAAATCATAATAATCATAGCTATTACCACAGCCAAAATCATTATTAATAAATTAGAAACCAAACCAACAGCAGTAAGAATAGAATCGAAAGAAAACACAATATCAATTAAAACAATTTGCATAACAATACCTTTAAATGTATTTTTATTTGATTTCATTTCAGCATCATCATAACCTTGTACTTTATTATGTAATTCAATAGTAGTTTTATACAACAGAAACACACCACCTGCAAATAAAATCATATCCCTTCCTGTAAC
>JAEUTT010000421.1 GCA_016787165.1 Bacteroidia bacterium
GAATTTTGATACGAAACTAGATGTTTCTATTCCGGGCGAAGCTGTTCCACGAATTAAAAAAACAAAAGATAAAGATTGGTATGGTACCACTTTACCATGGATGAGTATTGGGTACGAACTAACCATTTCTCCTCTGCAAACGCTTACATTTTATAATGCTATTGCCAATGATGGAAAAATGGTAAAGCCAAAATTTGTAAAAGAGATAAGAAAAAGAGGAAAGCTCTTAAAAACATTTGAAACAGAAGTGATCAACGAAGCTGTATGTTCTAAAGAAACAGCACAAAAAGCCAGAAAGATGATGGAAGGTGTGGTTGAAAACGGCACAGCAAAAAGTTTAAGAGCTGCAGATTATAAAGTGGCAGGAAAAACAGGGACAGCACAAATTGCAAAAGGCGGTAGTTATAAAGCCGGTGGTGTATCTTATCAAGCTTCTTTTGTTGGTTATTTTCCGGCTGATAATCCTAAATATTCTTGTATTGTAATTATTAGTGCTCCCACTGGTGATGCGTATTATGGAGGCGCTGTTGCTGGCCCTGTATTTAAAGATGTTGCAGATAAAGTGTATTCAACAAGTTTAGAAATACATAAAGAAATTAATGGCTTAAAAGCACAATATGCAAGTAAGGCGCCAGCAGTAAAAAATGCAAACCAAGGCGAAGTACAATTGGTCTTGAATGCATTAAAAGTAAAAACAGTAAACAAAGAAATTTCTTCAGAATGGGTTTCTGCTTCTACTACCGATTCTATTACAATGAATTTATTGCCCAAAAATTATGATGAACTATTAAGAAAAGGAGTTGTTCCTAATTTATATGGAATGGCTGCTCGGGATGTATTGTACTTACTTGAAAATAGTGGAATGAGAGTAAAGTTGATAGGAAGTGGAAGTGTTGCAAAGCAATCGATTCCAGCAGGAGAAATATACTCTAAAGGAACATTAATAACACTTGAATTGATTTAAGAAAAAATGAAATTATTAAAAGACATATTATATAAAGCAGGAATAGTTGAAGTAATCGGCTCAACAAATATTGCCATTACATCATTAAGCTTTGATTCTCGTAAAATTGAAAAGGATTCACTATTTATTGCAGTGAAAGGAACCTTAAGTGATGGACATAAATACATTGATGATACCATTTCAAAAGGTGCTATCGCTATTTTATGTGAAGAGATTCCGGCTAATCAAAATGAAAAAGTAACCTATGTAAAAGTGAATGACACTAGCCTGGCAATGGGAATAATTGCAAGTAATTTTTATGATAATCCTTCAGAAAAAATAAAGCTAGTGGGTGTTACAGGCACAAATGGAAAAACAACAACTGTAACGTTGTTATTTATGTTGTTTAAAAAATTAGGATACAAAGTGGGTTTGCTTTCTACAGTAAAAAATCAAATTAATAATGATATTATTCCTGCTACCCATACTACTCCTGATGCTATTCAATTAAATGCTATGCTAAAGCAAATGATTGAAAAAGGTTGCACTCATTGTTTTATGGAAGTTAGCTCACATGCTATAGTTCAAAACAGAATTGCAGGGATTCGATTTGCCGGTGGAATATTTACAAATATTACTCATGACCATTTAGATTATCATAAAACATTTAGTGAATATATAAAAGCGAAAAAACATTTTTTTGATGAATTACCTGCAGATGCGTTTGCACTGACAAACAAAGATGATGCAAATGGGCACATCATGGTTCAAAATACAAAAGCATTGAAGCGTTCATATTCATTGCGCTCTATGGCTGATTATAAATGCAAGGTTGTTGAAAATCAATTTAGCGGTTTGCTTTTAAATATTGATAACCAAGAGATGTGGAGTAAATTAATTGGAAGTTTTAATGCGTACAATTTACTTGCTGTTTATGCAACAGCTCTTTTGTTGAAAGAAGATAAGACAAATGTGCTTACTACATTAAGTACATTAAGTTCGGTGGAAGGAAGATTTCAATACATAAGAAATAGTAGTGGTGTTGTTGGAATAGTAGATTACGCACACACGCCAGATGCATTGCAAAATGTTTTAAAAACAATTAACGATATACGTACAGGCAATGAGCAAGTAATAACTGTAGTTGGCTGTGGAGGAGATAGAGATGTAGCTAAACGCCCTGTTATGGCAAAAATTGCTGGTGATTTAAGCAATAAAGTTATTCTTACTTCTGATAATCCAAGGGGCGAAGATCCTGATGTGATACTGAAAGAAATGCAAACAGGTATTGATGCAGTCAATTTTAAAAAAACAATAACTATTACAGATAGAAGTGAAGCAATTAAAATGGCTTGCTCTATTGCTAATCAAGGCGACATTATTTTGATTGCGGGAAAAGGGCACGAAAAGTATCAAGAAATAAAAGGAATAAAACATCCTTTTGATGATATGGAAATATTACAACAAAATTTAAAAATTTTTGAAAAATAAAAAACAAACTAAAAAATGTTCTACTACTTATTTGATTTTTTAGATAAACAATTTGATGTTCCAGGAGCTGGAGTATTTCAATACATCTCATTTAGAGCAGCTATGGCATTAATTGTTTCATTGCTTATTTCTCTTGTGTTTGGAA
>JAEUTT010000457.1 GCA_016787165.1 Bacteroidia bacterium
AATGCCTCTTTAAATTCAATTACTTTTTTATCCGGAACCACTATTTCTGCCAAAACAGTCGTTTTTATACGTTCCATTAAAAAATCATTATACACACCGCCTCCTGTTACCAATACTTTTGCTTTTGTTTGCTTTATAGCTTTGCTTATTTGATAGGCAATGTGTTCACAATAGGTGTTAAGCAAATCATTATCCGCAATTTCATACTGACTAAAAAGCGGAAACACATTTTCCAATACCCACTCTTTACCTAATGATTTTGGAGAATTGGGCACTTTTTTAAAATAAGGCAATTGATTGAGTTCATTTAAAATATAAGCACTTAGCATTCCGCTTCTTGCTTTTTCACCTTTATCATCGTATGCAAGGCCTGTTTTTTCGGTAATTGCATTCATTACAATATTTACCGGACAAATATCATACGCTATTCTTTTTCCTTGTTCTTCAAATGAAATATTGGCAAAACCGCCTAAATTCAAACAATAATCATATTCCGAAAACAATAATTTATCGCCAATTGGCACCAAAGGAGCTCCTTGTCCGCCAAGTGCCACATCCAATGTTCTAAAATCGCATACTACCGGTAATTTGCAATTAGCAGAAATAGCAGCACCAGAGCCTATTTGAACAGTTAATTTGCTTTCTGGTTGGTGAAAAATGGTATGCCCGTGCGATGAAACAAAATCAGCTTTTATATTATTTTTTACAATAAAATCAGACAGCAATTGCCCTAAATACAGTCCATAGTCGGTATTTACCTGTTGAAATACCATAGCGTTTTCCTCTTCCAAGCTACTTAATCGATTTTTCCAATGGCTTGTATATTCAATCGTTTGAGCGTGAACAATTTCATAGTTCCATTTGTTATTATCAACAAAAAATCGACAAAAAGCCAAATCTACCCCATCAAGTGAGGTGCCTGACATTAAACCGATTACCTTATATTCTTTAGCATTGATATTTGTCATAAACATTAGCAAAATTTAATTATAAAAGTTACATTTGCCATCATTCAAAAGTAAAGTAAAAATTAACACATAAAATTATTCATACTATGTTTTTTGATTTAACCGAAGAGCACTTAATGATTCAAAAAGCTGCTCGTGATTTTGCAAACGATGTTTTAAAACCAGGTGTTATTGAACGTGATGAACACCAAAAATTTCCGGCTGATGAAATAAAGCAGATGGGAGAACTTGGTTTTATGGGAATGATGGTAGATCCAAAATATGGTGGAGGCGGAATGGATGCAATATCGTATGTGTTAGCAATGGAAGAAATTTCTAAAGTAGATTCATCTTGCTCAGTAGTAATGAGTGTAAATAATTCATTGGTTTGCTGGGGACTTGAAAAATTTGGCACAGAAGAACAAAAACAAAAATATTTAGTGCCTTTGGCAAAAGGAGAAATTATTGGTGCATTTTGTTTATCTGAGCCAGAAGCCGGTTCGGATGCTACTTCACAAAAAACAACAGCTATTGATAAAGGCGATCACTACTTATTAAACGGAACCAAAAACTGGATTACAAACGGAAGTACTGCTTCGGTTTATTTGGTTATTGCTCAAACCGACATTGCAAAAGGACACAAAGGAATCAATGCATTAATCATAGAAAAAGGAATGCCAGGGTTTGTGGTAGGACCAAAAGAAAACAAACTTGGTATCAGAGGATCAGATACACATTCATTAATGTTTACCGATGTTAAGGTGCCAAAAGAAAACCGTATTGGTGAAGATGGTTTCGGGTTTAAATTTGCGATGCAAGTTTTATCGGGCGGTAGAATTGGTATTGCATCTCAAGCATTAGGAATTGCATCGGGTGCTTATGAATTAGCATTAGCATATTCTAAAGAACGTAAAGCATTTGGCAAAACAATCAACCAACACCAAGCTATCGCATTTAAATTAGCAGATATGGCAACGCGTATTGAGGCTGCTCGTTTATTATGCTTAAAAGCAGCTTGGTTAAAAGATCAACATTTAAATTTTGACAAAGAAAGTGCAATGGCAAAAGTTTTTGCTTCCGAAACAGCCATGTGGACAACCGTTGAAGCAGTTCAAATACATGGTGGTTATGGATTTGTGAAAGAATACCATGTGGAGCGTTTAATGCGTGATGCTAAAATCACTCAAATTTATGAAGGCACTTCAGAAGTTCAACGTATAGTAATTTCAAGAAGCGTATTAGCTTAATTAAAATAAAGTAAAAATAAAAAAAGCGCTCCGAATTTCGGAGCGCTTTTTTTATTTTGAAACTATAATATTCTTTCTAACGGTACCCGTATCGGTTTGAAGCATCAGATAATAAAAGCCGGCAGCAAAATCACTTGCATCCAATTGAAACTGATTTATATTTTGAAGATGATTCATCATCAATTCTCTTCCGGTAATATCTACCAATGAAAGTTTACCACTTACTATATTGCTTCCAAAAGAAACATTGATTATTCCGTTACTTGGATTTGGATACACCGTAATTAAACTTTCTCCTAATTCTTCTATAGATGTTACCAGCACGGGCGATACATTTGAAAAACTTAAATCTATCGCTCGTAAAGGAGTACAAGGAACGGGAGGATTTACCGCAATGGAATAATAATTAGTTCCTGCTAAAGGAGCAACATCTGTATAACTTGTAAATGAAGCCGAAATAGAATCATACAGAGATAAAGTTTGAGGAGATGTTCCTCTGTAAATGTAATGGGTAGGATAATTAAACCCTTGATAATTATTCCAAGCCAATTGAGGATAGCCTGTAAATGTATTATAGTTGGTCAACAAATGAATTGTTTTATGTGGATAGCTATAAGTAATATTACCACAGGTATCTACCGATTGTATTCGATAACGATATGATTGTTGTATTGGGTTAGAAATAGGATCTTGGAAAGTTGTACTATCTACTGAAGAAACAGTTCCAATCGTACTAAAAACATTCATTGTTGTGGCTTCTCTTTGAACATTGTAATCTCCAACAAAGGCATTATCTTCATTCCACACAATAACATTTTTATTAACAACGTTGTTTGTACTTACTTTACAGATTTGCTGAGTTGGATAAGTACAAACTGGAAAAGGAGCAGGTATTCCGGTAGAATCACAAGAAGCTCCGGTTGTTCCTGCAACTGCAGTTAATGTAAATGTTCCAGGTTGATTAGAAAAATTAGAAACCAAAATCATATAAAACTCACCAACAGCCACATTACTAAAATTCACTTGTTCTGTAGTAGAAGTAGCAAAACTACAATCAATGGCTGATGTTCCACCAAAAATGCCACTACACATATTAGCTTGATTTGAAAAGGGCCCCCAAGCCACAAAATCAACATCTGTCACTCCATTAGATATAATATTAATGGCAATATTTCCAGGCACACAAATTTGCAAATAAATCCAAGTAGGGTTTGAACAAGAAGATAAACATCCATAATTAGGACCTACAGGAGCGGAAGTATTTGTTACTGTTGCAAAGGATGTTCCAACAAATTCAGAGGCATATTCATAAGCTGTTGAACAGTCATTTTGTGCATTTAATTTAAGAATGCTTAAACTAAACATGACCATTAAGCTGAAGTATGTTTTTTTCATGTTTGTATAATTTTAGTGTATATCAAATATAGAAAAAAACGGGAGAGTTCCAAAAAAAAAACCCATTCAAATTGAATGGGCTTTTGTATGCTTTATAGGATTTAATTACCAAATTCACTCATGAATCTGATGCGCATTAATCGCATTTCTTCTTCGGTATATTCATCTTCACCAAGCTCTTTTAAAGCTTCTTGAATAGAATCACTTTCCGACTCTTTAAAATATTCCATTGCTTCATCTTGCTTATCATCATCCATAATATCATTCAAATAATAGCTGATATTTACTTTAGTTCCCGAATGAACAATACTTTCAATCTCGGTAATTAAATCGGTTAAGCTTAAACCTTTTGCCTTAGCAATGTCTTCCAAAGGTAATTTTCTATCAATACTTTGTATGATGTAAACTTTTAATCCCGATTTATTAACGATTGACTTTACAACCATATCCAATGGTCGCTCAATTTCATTTTCCTCAACATATTTAGATATTAAATCTAAAAATGGTTTTCCGAATTTTTGAGCTTTCCCTTGTCCTACACCTGTAATATTTACCAATTCATCCATTTTTATAGGATATTGAATAGCCATCTCTTCTAATGACACTTCTTGGAAAATAACATACGGTGGTAATTTTAATTTATTAGCAGTTTGTTTTAATAAATCTTTTAATGCGGCAAATAAAATAGCATCAGCACCTGAACCACCTTTACCGCTTGAACCTGATGGACCATCTTCATCGTCATCGCTATCCGAACCTTCATAATCATGATCTTTGGTTACCATAATTGAATAAGGCTCATCTAAAAATTTTTCTCCTTCTTTGGTTACTTTTAACAGTCCATAATTTTCTACATCTTTTGCCAATAAGCCGGATACCAATGCTTGACGGAAAATAGCATTCCAGTATTTTTCATTTTTATCATCTTCCAACCCTTTTCCAAAACATTCCAAATCATTGTGTTTGTATGTTTTTACAGTTGAAGTAATATTTCCAAGCAATACATTAATTACATCTTTTGCTTTAAACTTTTCTTTTACATCTGTTACTGCTTCAATTGCTAAAGCAATATCATCCATACCTTCAAACTTTTGTTTTGGATTACGACAGTTGTCGCACATTCCACCACATCCTGCTTCGTCAAACTCTTCACCAAAATAGTGCAATAAGAATTTTCTGCGACAGCTAGACGTTTCGGCATAAGAAACTGTTTCTAATAATAATTGTTTACCAATTTCTTGTTCGGCAACAGGTTTGCCTTTCATGAATTTTTCCAACTTCACAATATCATCGTAGCTATAAAAAGTAACACAGTTACCTTCTCCACCATCTCGTCCAGCACGACCTGTTTCTTGGTAATAACCTTCCAATGACTTTGGAATATCATGATGAATCACAAAACGAACATCCGGTTTATCGATTCCCATTCCAAATG
>JAEUTT010000492.1 GCA_016787165.1 Bacteroidia bacterium
CGCATCTGCTTTACCTTTACCTTTTGCTTTTGAAATAGTAATAAAACGCTCAACAGTAAAAGTTACTACGATAATAAAAATTGCCATAAGGATAGGTACAATGAAACCTCCCGCATGCATCATCCCTAAATAATTTCCTTCTTTTGGATGACCTTCTGCATCAAAATTGTTTGGATTACCCAATACAAACATGTAAATCATAATCCCAATCCCAATTGAAATTAAGATCGCTAATAATGCGGTCATAAAATTAAATCCGCCCGATGTTGTTTTTTTGTTACTCATATTGATTTGATTTTTGGTTTTTATTATTTGTTTTTTGGTTTAATAAATACTGTATTTTGATATTGTTTCAGATAATTTCCTCCAAAACAAGGTTCCAAACATACTAAATCTATTTTGAAAGTAAAAATTTATCATTGAACTTAATTATTTGTTAAAATTAGCACATTATTAACAACAAATAAAAAGCTTTTATTGTTTGGTGTTTAAGCCGATTATTAAGTGGTTGAATTTGACTGATAATTGGTTGAATTTGGGGGCAAAAGGCTTAGTTTTTTTTGCTCCTTTCTTTTAAATAGGTGCTTATAACCGGAATTGCTGTTATAATGATTAGCCCAACAACAATGTAGCCAACATTGTTTTGCACCCACTCATAGGATCCTAAAAAGTAGCCAATACTTGCTAGTAAGGCTATCCAAGCTACCCCACCTACAATGTTATACAACATAAATTGTTTGAAATCAAGTTTAATAACTCCTGCCAGAATAGGGGCAAACGTCCGGATGATGGGCAAAAACCTACCAACAATGAGCGTTTTTCCTCCATTTTTATCGTAAAAGGCTTTGGTTGTTTCTAAGTATCGTTTTTTAAAAATGATAGAGTCTTCTTTTTTGAATAATGGAGGCCCTACTTTATAGCCAAACCAATAACCAGCAATATTTCCGATGATTGCTGCTGTGGATAAAGCAATAATTAAAGTGATTAGGTTTACGCCTAGCAATTCGGGCTTGGAAACGCAAATTAAGCCTGAAATAAAAATAAGGGAGTCGCCAGGAAGAAAAAAGCCAATTAAAAGTCCTGTTTCGGCAAAAACAACGAATAATAGCAACGCTAATCCTCCATATTGAATAATGGATTGAGGGTCGGTTAGTTGTTTAAGAAATTCTAGCATTTACGAATTACAAATTGGGTCAATTACGGATAGGTAAACTGAATTTACGAAGGTACGTAATATTAAACTCGATAACTATAATTTTAGCTTATCGATATCGGGATCTTTGTGGTGCATGTGCAATTCGCCTTCCCATTTGCTTACAACAGCAGTTGCTACCGCATTTCCAACCACATTTGTGGCAGAACGTCCCATGTCTAAAATTTGGTCGATACCCAATAACAATAATAAACCAGCAACAGGAATGTTAAAATGGTCGAGCATGCCTGCAATTACAACTAAAGAGGCTCTCGGAATACCTGCCATTCCTTTGCTGGTAACCAATAAAATTA
>JAEUTT010000543.1 GCA_016787165.1 Bacteroidia bacterium
GATTTTATACCTATTGCCATTAAGAAACGTTTGATATTAATTTTCAGTGTTTCTTTTACTTCTGTAATAATTGTTTTTGTGGTGCTTTCATCTGGTCTTGTTTTAAAGCGAGAATCACGAAACACAAAATCTTTTGAAGCAGGAGTATAATAATAACAATAGAATGATTTACGACTTTCATCGTCTGGGATATTAATTTTTGCATAGCCATGATACGAAGTTTCATCTGTAACCATTATGGCTGCTTGATTAAAGTAAGGCATTACTTTAGATATACAGTTTTTAACATCCTTATCCCAAAATTCTAAAGCCCCACCATATTCATCTTTCCAATGTTTATTCAAATAAATTAGCACATTGATTCTACGGTGTAAATTAGCAACCGGGTTCATATTAATATCTACGTGTACATCCACAAAACTACCCGGTCCGCCTTGATGAACACCCGAACCCAATGAATCGTAGGTTGAACGTAAACCTTCAATTCCTGTTACTTTACTAATCCAAGCATACATTTCAGGAGAATTCATAAAATCTCTTAATTGATTAAATACAGGATGGTATCTATCTAAATGGTATTCTTCCGATTTGTTCTCATTGATACTTTTGCGTTTTACATTCAATGTATCAAGCTTTGGAAAATTGTTATACAGTAAATTGGCTATTTCCTCATTTAAAAAATTAGGAACTGCAACATGTTTACATGGTTGTGCATTTTCAAAGGCTGAACGAATTTCTTTAATTTTATCTTCGTTTAATAAGTCGCTATTTAGTAGATTTTTCATCTTTTTTCTATTATTGGTTACAAAAATACATAATTAATTTTTGTTAAAAGTACCGTATTTAAGGTAATTGTTAAATGATTTTTATCAGTACATATCTGTAATACATTATATTTGTGAATCAATAAAAAAGCATAACTTATGAATAACTTAAATCTAAAATCTTTATTACCTGTAGCAGTAGCTATTCTTGTTTTTATAGCACTTACTTTTGGCTATTTCACACCACTATTAAAGGGAAAAGTAATTCAGCAAAGTGATATGGTTTTAAACCGAGGAATGGCAAAGGAGGTAAACGATCATAGAGATAAATATGGAGAGGAAGCTTTATGGACAAACTCTATGTTTGGTGGTATGCCATCGTATCAAATATCTGTTCGTTATCCAAATAACTTAATTACTCCTTTAAGAGATGCATTTATGTTATGGTTTCCTACACCTGCCAATATGATTTTTACTTATTTATTTGGTTTTTATATTTTGTTATTGGTGTTAAAAGTGGATAAATGGTTAAGTATTGTAGGTTCAATAGCTTTTGCTTTTTCAGCCTTTATGTTTTTAATAATAGAAGCAGGACACAATACACAAGCATTAGCGATAGGCTATATGGCACCTGTTTTTGCAGGTGTAATTCTTGTTTGTAGAGGAAAATATCTATTGGGTGGTTCCTTAACAGCCTTATTTATGGCATTAGAAATTTTATGTAATCACGTTCAGATTACATACTACTTGGTATTGTTTTTAATGATTTATGTATTGTTTGAATGGTTTGCACGAATTAAACAAAAGGATTTTTCTCACTTATATAAAAGTTTAGCTGTTTATGTTTTAGCAGGTGCTCTAGCTGTAGGTTGTAATGTCACCAACTTGTGGAATACATACGATTATGCTAAATATACTATTCGTGGTCCATCCGAATTAACTGCAAATAAGCAAAACCAAACAAGTGGATTGGATAAAGACTATGCAACACAATGGAGTATGGGAACCTCTGAAACATTTACATTAATGATTCCAGGTTTTAAAGGGCGTTCATCTACAATGAAAGTAGATGAAAG
>JAEUTT010000005.1 GCA_016787165.1 Bacteroidia bacterium
AAAATTGTTTATCTCTTTGCTTTTTTATTTGCTCTTCAAACATTTGTTGTAGCGCAGGAAAAACAAAAATTTACAATTAGCGGGTATGTAAAAGATGCATCTAACGGAGAGTATAGTATTGGGGCAAGTGTATATGTGAAAGAACTTTTAAAAGGAGCAAACACTAATCAGTATGGTTTTTATTCAATAACGCTCGAAAAGGGGAAATACCGTTTAGTGGCTTCATATGTTGGTTACGAAAATTTTGAAAAAGAAATTACTTTAGACAAAGATTTAAAAATTAATATCGATTTAAAGCCTTCTGCTATTAACGTTAAGGAGGTAGAAATTACTTCAGAACGAGCGGATAATAATATTTCCAGTACAGATGTAGGTGCTGTTAAATTAGATATGGAGGAAATTAAAAAACTTCCTGCATTTTTAGGTGAAGTAGATGTACTAAAGACAATTCAATTGTTACCCGGTGTAAAATCCAGTGGAGAAGGGAATACCGGGTTTTATGTACGAGGAGGTGGCCCCGACCAAAATTTAATTTTATTAGACGAGGCTGTTGTATATAATGCAGCACATTTATTAGGGTTCTTTTCTGTCTTTAATGGTGATGCAATTAAAAGTGTGAACCTTGTAAAAGGCGGCATGCCTGCTCAATACGGTGGACGATTAGCATCGGTACTTGATATTACTATGAAAGATGGTAATAATAAAGAGTATCATGCACAAGGTGGAATAGGAATTATATCTTCCCGATTAACTGTTGAAGGCCCTATCAAAAAGGATACAGGATCATTTATTGTTTCTGCAAGAAGAACGTATCTGGATATTTTAGCTAAACCTTTTGCTCCACCGGAATCAAATATTAAAAATTCTGGCTTGTATTTTTATGACTTAAATGCAAAGTTAAATTATCGCTTATCTGATAAAGACAGGCTTTTTGCAAGTGGTTATTTTGGTAAAGACATTATGACTTTTAACGATAAAGAAGCAGAGTTTAAATTAGATATTGGATGGGGAAATGGAACAGGTGTGGTGAGATGGAATCACTTGTTTAGTCCAAAATTATTTATGAATGTATCTGCGATATACAGTAATTATAATTTTTCATTTGGTGCAAAGCAAAGTGGTTTTGAATTCAAACTATTTTCAGGAATTACTGATTGGAATGCAAAAGTTGACTTTAATTATTTTCCCACCATTCGTCATGAAATTAAATTTGGTGTGAATTATGTTTATCACACATTTACTCCAACTAGCGTTTCTGCAAAGCAAGGCGAAACTATTTTTGATTTTGGTCCAATAAAAAAACAACGTGCACACGAATCTGCAATCTATTTATCTGATGATTTTGATATTACGGATAAATTAAAAGTTCATGTAGGATTACGATATTCTTATTTTGTACAAGTAGGTCCGTTTGATAGATATGTAAAAAATCAAACTACCGGCCAAACAGATACTACCATTCATTATGCAAGTGGTAAAAAAGTAAAAGATTACAATGGCTTAGAACCTCGTTTTAATGTTCGTTATTCAATCAATACAAAATCATCTATAAAGGCATCTTATACATACAATAATCAATACATTCATTTAGCATCCTTATCGGCTGTTACATTGCCATTAGATACTTGGGTGCCAAGCTCTGATAGAGTTCAACCTCAAAAAGGATCACAATATTCATTGGGCTATTTTAGAAATTTTTCGAATAATACATATGAAACCTCGGTTGAAGTATATTATAAAGACTTACAAAATCAAATTGAATACGCTGATGGTTCTTTGCCTGGTGCAAGTGTGAATGATAATGCTGATAACCAATTTGTGTTTGGTAAAGGACAAGCTTATGGTATAGAGCTGTTTTTGAAAAAACGTGTTGGTAAATTTAACGGCTGGGTAGGTTATACATTATCGTACACAACCAGAAGGTTTCCTGATTTAAATCAAGGAAAAAATTTTTATGCTCGCTATGACAGAAGGCATGATGTGTCAATTGTAGCAAGTTATGATTTAAGTAAAAAGTGGTCGTTTTCGGCTATTTGGGTATATGGAACAGGAAACGCTATCACCATTCCAGAGTCATATTATTATGTAGATGGAAATTTTGTAACAGAATATGGCGATAGAAATAGTTTTAGAATGCCTCCTTATCACCGTTTAGATGTGTCGGCAACATTTACACCCGACAGAGCAAAAAAATTGGAGCGAAAAAAAGCGAAGCTTGTTAAAAAATATGAAGCAGAAGGAAAAGATGTTTCAAAAATTCAAATTCCTAAACGCTGGGCTAAAAATTATGAATCGAGCTGGAACTTTAGTGTATTTAATGTTTATAATAGACACAATCCTTACATTATTTATTTTGCAAATGAAGGAAGTGCTTATGACGGCTCACTAAAAATAAAAGCAAAACAAGTTTATTTATTCCCAATTATACCATCAGTAACGTGGAACTTTAAATTTTAATAAAAATGAAAAAATATAGTTTAATAGCAGTTGTATTTATCTTGTTGTTTTCTTCCTGTGAAGAAGATATTAAATTGAATGTACTTGCTGCAGATGTGAAAATTGTAATAGAAGGGTCTTTTGAAAACGGACAGTATGCAGAAGTTGTAGTTACTAGAAACAGTCCTTTGTCGCAAACGATTAATTACGATAATATGATTGTGAAAGATGCACTAGTGTATGTTTCAAACGGAGTAATAACAGATACGTTAAGGTTTGATACAGTTTTTACTGCAGCCAACCCTTTTCTGTATAAGGGAACTACTTTACTTGGAATGGTAGGTCAAGTGTATAGTTTAACAGTTGTTGCTGATGGGAAAATATATACTGCTACTACCAGTATTCCTGCGCCAGTTCCTTTAGATTCGGTGTGGTGGAAACCACAGCCTCCTGAGCAAGATTTAGGATACGCTTGGGCCAAGTTGCAGGAGCCTTCAGGTTTAGGTAATGGTTATCGTTGGAAAGCTAAACGACCAATGAAGATTGTGCCTTACGATGGATCATTTGTACTTTTAGATAGGCGATATGTAGCGCCATTTGGTGCCACATTTGATGATAAATACATTGATGGAAAAACATTTGAATTTGCTTATAACAGAGGATACGATCCTGTAGAGAGAATGTATTATGAAATTACAGAAGATGAAGAAGAAAGAGGCTATTACAAAAGAGGGGATACGATTTATATAAAATTTGCAACAATTGATAAAGCGGCTCAAGATTTTTATCAAACCTATGATGCTGCAATAAGCTCGGCTGGTAATCCATTTGCATCACCCGTTACTATTATTTCAAATATAAAAGGTGGCGGATTAGGTGTTTGGGCAGGAATGGGTGTGGTGTATGATACTATTTACGCTCAGTAAAAAATAAAATTAAAAAGGGTGTTAGGCTTTACTGCTTGACACCCTTTTTTGTTTTCTGAGTCGTTCCTCTAGTTTGTCACTAGTGTGCCCCACATAAAATTTGTTGATTGATTCAGAGAATAATATGTAAAAGTGGTGCATTTTAAAATAAAAAAGCCCCGCAAATTGCGAGGCTTTGGTGGGAACTACTGGGTTCGAACCAGTGACCCTCCCGACTTTATGTCGGGATGCTCTGGATTAGCTTTTCAATCATTCTTTTTGATTTCCAATTTTTAATTTGCTTTTCTCTCCTAATAGCCTCTTCTTTTGTAGAATATATTTCTGAATATTTAAGCTCCCAATCACCAATTCCTCCGGTAAAACCTTTGTGGTTAGTGTTATGCTTTCTGACTCTTTCCTCTAAAATATCACTTGTGTAACCAACGTAAAAGTTGTTTTTAGTTATTGAAAAAATAATATATACAGTAAATTTCATAAAATAAAAAAGCCCCGCAAATTGCGAGGCTTTGGTGGGAACTACTGGGTTCGAACCAGTGACCCCCTGCTTGTAAGGCAGGTGCTCTGAACCAGCTGAGCTAAGCTCCCAAACTCATTTATTGCTAAACGGGGTGCAAATATATATACTTTTTGTAAAGTGCAAAAACTTTTTTCGCTTTTTTAATAATATTTATGTCCAACAAGGTGATTTTCAACATAGTCTTTTATGCCTTCCTCTAGTGTATGAAAGGGTTTTGAATAGCCTATTGATTTTAATTTAGTCATATTCGCCTCTGTAAAATATTGGTATTTATCGCGAATATCGATGGGGGTATCGGTAAATTCAATGTTGGCAGACATTTTTAAGCCTTTAAAAGTATTGGTTGCCAAATCCAAAAATGTACGAGCTTTCCCCGACCCTAGGTTGTAAATGCCGGAATTTTTGCGATGATTCAATAAGAATAAACATACTTCTACTACATCTTTTACATACACAAAATCACGTAACTGCTCTCCATCTTTATAGTTAGGATTGTGCGAACGGAATAATTTCACTTGCCCTTTTTCTTGTATCTGATTAAATGCATGGAAAATAACAGAAGCCATACGTCCCTTATGAAATTCATTGGGGCCGTATACATTAAAGAATTTTAATCCTGCCCAGAAATAAGGCTTTTTATCTTGCTTGATTGCCCATTTATCAAAATCATTTTTTGAATCACCGTAGGGATTTAAAGGTTTTAATTTTTCAACGATAGCTTCATTATCATCATAGCCAAATTCGCCCAAACCGTATGTGGCTGCAGAAGATGCATACACCAATGGCAAACCAAATTCAACACAAGCATTCCAAAGGTCTTTGGTATAATTGAGGTTTAACTTATCAAAAATATCTTTATTAAACTCTGTTGTGTCTGTTCTTGCTCCAATGTGAAATATAAATTGAACCAAACGTTGATTTTCTTTTAACCATTGAATAAATTCATCGCGATGAACTTTTTGAGAATATACTTTTCCTTCCAAATTCTTCATTTTCTCAGGATGCGAAAAGTCATCCACAATCACAATATCTTTATATCCTTCTTGGTTAAGTGTGCTTACCAAGCAACTTCCAATAAAACCTGCCGCTCCTGTTACTATTATCATATTTAATATTATTTAAAACGAATTTACAAATTTATTTTTTTATCAGTCCCAATTGATCTGCCTTCTCAAACATTTTTGTTACAGCAGCTCTACCTTGCATTCCTAAATCAACGGAATAATTGTTTACATACAAATCGATGTGTTTATACATTACCTCCTCACTCATTTCTTGAGCATGCTCTTTTACAAATGGAAGAGAAGCTTTGGGATTTGCGAAGGCATATTCCACACTTTTACGAAGCACACGATTCACTTTTTGAATCAACTCTTCATGCATTGTTTTTTTTATAACAATACCTCCTAATGGAATTGGCAAATGGGTCTCGGTCTCCCACCACTCACCTAAATCAATTACTTTTTTCAATCCTTTTTGCTCATAGGTAAAACGATTCTCATGAATAATCAAGCCCAAATCTACTTTACCAGATAAAACCGCTTCCTCAATATCGGAAAAAACAAATTCAATTTTATTTTGTGCACTGGGAAATGCCAATGACAATAAAAAATTAGCAGTAGTATATTTTCCTGGTATCGCAATCGTAAGTGAGCAATTTGGATGATTTAATTTTAATCTAATATCCTCCGGATTATATTTCGAAATCAAAAGTGGTCCACAATTATTCCCTAAAGCACTTCCGGCATTGAGCAAACGATAGGTGTCTCTCAAATAGGCAAAGGCATGATAGCTTAATTTCGTAATATCTAAATCTCCTTTAAATGCCATTTGATTTAGCGTTTCAACGTCTTCCATTATTACTCTAAATTTTAACCCTTCCGTATCAATTGTATGATGAATCATTGCATCAAAAATGAAGCAATCATTCGGACAAGGACTAAAGCCAATAGTAAGTACAGGAGTATCAGTTAAAGTCATTTAGAATAGCAATTAGGTGTGTATTCAAATTTTCGATGGCAAGTGGAATGTTCCATGCTTCTTTATTTCTTTTTTCTACATAATTAGAAACTGCTCTTAGTTGAATACAAGGTGTTTTTTCTTTTTCGCATGAATAAATAAATGCTGCTCCTTCCATGCTTTCCACAAAAGGATGAAATAATTGAACTACCTTTTCAATTGATTTTTCATTTCCATGCGTTGTGTTAACTGTTACTCCTGTTACTTTGGGCAATAATTCAATAAGATTATTTTTAAAAGGTAGAGGTGTTGTTTTAACTTTTTGTGTTCCTGGTAATTTTAATTCCTCCAATGTTAAAAAAGATTCCCCATCTTCTGCTCCCAGTTCCGAAAAAATATCTTCGTAAATGTTTACAACAGTTCCTACATCAATGTTTTTGTTGAAACTACCACAAATGCCAGCATTGATAGCAAAATCGTAGTTGTTAGAAAGCATTTTCGCCAAATAAAAAGCTGTAGCAACCATTCCTACACCCGTAATTAAAAAATCGATTTGATGATGTTTATAGTTTGCAAAAAAATGATTTGAATTAACAGAATTTATTGAGTCCATTTTATTAAAAAATGGTTCAATCTCAAACCTTGTTGCAGATACAATTAGAAATTTCATGAACAGCAAAGTTATTGAATTTTAAACATTTCACGTTAAAACCTGTTATATTTGCAGTATAAATAATTGAAATGATTTACATTACACGAAAAGAGCATTTTAATGCTGCACACAAGCTTCACAATCCGAACTGGAGTGATGAAAA
>JAEUTT010000021.1 GCA_016787165.1 Bacteroidia bacterium
TCCTTATCGTTTAATTGTTTTGCTCCGCTTCGAGCATATTTTTCCAAATACATGTTGCAAGGCTTCCGATTGTTGCATCTTTATTTTGGTCAAGCAATAAATCGTATGAGAAGCGAACATGCAGCGTTTTTCTGGTTTGAAATAATACAATTGCAATGTCTTTTAATTTAAAACCTCCTTCTGTAAATATTTTTGTATATGCGGTAAGTATTTTTGCCGGTATCCATTGCTTCGCTTGGTGCTGGAATGCCCTTAGCACTACATCATTGATGATTGCATGTCCATTTTTATACAATTGCAGGTTAGATGATGAATAACTATTTTTCATTTCATACCTCGTCTATTTTTTTATTGTAATTACTTTTTACATAAAGTATGTTTTCAGCCAAGTCCGCAATGCTTGTCTCATTTTTTGTAAACCAGTCAATGATAAGTTCATAGTGAATCATCCAATCTGTTTTATTAAACAAATGAATAAGTATATCTCCAAAATCAAACACATCAATTTCGGCATCTGCTTTAAGCATGGTATTTACAGTTACAATTAATTCAGGCATGCTAAATTGTATTTTTTTTACTACTGCAGAAATCAGAATGTTTTCTAACTGCTCTATTGTTAATTCTTTATAGTCACTATTGCTCATAATATAAAGTTTATTCAATTCTTAAAATGGCCTTCGTTTATTTAAGCAGGGGTAGGTCTGGTACTCAACAGCCCATGTAAACTTCGTAACCGAAGAAAATTTAGTAGATAACAAAAGAAGGTTTGTATCAAACTAATATCAGTGCAGGCCACTATTGAGATAAATGAAAAGCTTAGTGTAAAATTCAACTACGAAGCTGAAGAAAAACTGAAGAATATAATTCAGGAATTGTTAAAGCTTACATTGAATGAATGTAAACTATCAGCGTAGTTATAAGTAATGTCAGCTTTATACAAATTGCAAATCCGCTTTGCAATCTCAAGCCCAAGACCGAGGCTATTGGCATCAGCCGTTTGCTTTTGAAAACGCTGAAAAAGGCGGGATGCATCCAACGACTTTGTATTGCCTGTATTGCTTATGTTTAATTGGTATGGTTCAATGGATATATTAATTCTGCCGCCTTGTATATTATGACGGATTGCATTAGATAATAAATTGCCAATCAGAATTTCAATCAATGTTTGATTGGCATTAATTACTGCGTCGCCAGCTACTCTTGTATGAAGGGATATATTTTTTTGATTGAGTGCATTTTTATATTGCTCAGCCAGTTTTTGAACGGTAGTATCAATGTTTACTGCTTCGTTAATGTTAAACTGATTGTTATCAATTTTTGAGAGCAACAGCAATGTTTTATTGAACCGGTTCATCCGTTGGCCAGCTTCAGATAGTTCTGTAATGAGTTCTGCCTGGTCACTGGTAAGTGGTGTAGTTTGCATCAGTAATTCCACTTTACTCTGAAATACCGCCAGTGGTGTTTGCATTTCGTGTGAAGCATTTTCTGTAAACTCCTTTTGCGACAGATATACTTCATGGTTTCGATTGGTTAGATTGCTGATGGTTTTATTCAAATCAGCAAATTCATCAATTTTGGTTTTTTCAAGTTCGATACTTTTTTCGCTTTCTATTTTGTATTCATGCAGTTTACCTAATGTAGCATAAAACGGTTTCCAGAGTTTTTTGGAATGGTAACGGGTGATGAATAACAAACCTACAATTATGAGTATTAAAATTATCGCCTGCACAGTTACTATGCTGAATATTAAATTATCATTATCTACCAGCGATTTACTTATCGTGATGTTGTACCATTCGCTATTCAGCACTACAGTGCTTTCTAATACACGGTGCGGTACATTTTCTTTAGCAATAGAATCAAAGAATGAAATGGTATAGATGGAATCTTTTATCCTTTTAGTATTTGCAGGTTTGATATGAATATCAGGCTCAAAAACTTCAAAATACTCAAACGGTTTGTTTGCAATTACCTTTTCCATCTTTGCCACCAGGTCAGTTTTCTGAGCTATAAGGTCTTCGTCCACATCTTCAGCAACAATACTTGTCAACTCAAAATAGAACACCGGCATT
>JAEUTT010000084.1 GCA_016787165.1 Bacteroidia bacterium
ATACTATTATCTAAAACTAACAAACGACTTAAATAATAAAATACTTAATATAGAAAAAATAAATAAAATTGCATTTCTAGAAAAAAAATTAGCTGTAAGCGAAAAAGAAAAACAAATAGAAGGAGAAAAAATAAAAGCTGAACATGCAAAATCACAAACAAAAAAATTAATCTATATTTTAATTGCAATTACACTTATTCTTCTATTTACCATCTATTTATTTCTTAAAACAAGAAAACTTAAAAACAAAATTGCTAATCAGCATCAAAAACTAGAAGAAAAAAATATAATCATTGAAGAAAAAAACAAAGACATTACTGATAGTATTAGGTATGCTAAACGTATTCAGGAAGCTATTTTACCCGCTGATGAAATGGTGCAAAATTTATTGCCTAATTCTTTTGTTTTGTACAAACCCAAAGACATTGTAAGCGGAGACATTTACTGGATTGAAAAGTGGGGAAAACATACTCTTGTAGCTGCTGTAGATTGTACAGGACATGGTGTTCCTGGAGCATTTATGAGTATTGTAGCAGCAAATTTATTAAACGAAGCCGTTGTAGAACATTCAATTACACAACCTGCCGCTATACTAAATAGTGTACGCAAAAATTTAATTAAAAAACTTCGAAAATCAAATACTGATGAAAGTATCAAAGATGGTATGGATGCTTCATTAATAGCTATTCATGAAGAAACAAATACACTTGAATTTTCAGGTGCTTTCAATCCTTTATGGTTAATACGAAACAATGAATTAACTGAATATAAAGCAGACAAATTATCAATAGGAATAAGTCATACCGAAAATCAATCTTTTTTTACAAACCACCAGGTAAAATTAGAAAAAAATGATGTAGTATACATTTTTACAGACGGCTATGCCGACCAATTTGGAGGTCCACAAGGAAAAAAATTCAAATACAAACAATTAAAAGAATTACTGCTTAAAAATGTTAACCTTTCAATGAATGAGCAAAAATTAATACTTGACACTACCATTGAAAAATGGAAAGGTGAATTAGAACAAGTTGATGATATATTAATCATTGGAATTAAATTTTAACTCTATTATAAAATGAAGAAAAAAACAATACTTCATCTTTTATTTATAATTCTTTTATCCATTAGCGGATTTTCATCTGAAAACAGAGGTATTGACTCACTTAAACAGATTCTAAAACAACAGAAAACGGATAGCGCTATTTGCTACTGGATGGATGTACTAGCAAAAGATTATGCAAATGTAAATCCCGATTCAGGTATTTATTATGCTAAAAAATCACTTGCTATTGCAGAAAAAATAAACAACTATGGTTTTCAAATTGATGCCTATGTTTCACTGGGAATTATTTACAGAGAACGAGGTGAGTTTACCACCTGCCTAGATTATTTACATAAAGCTCTTGCTATTATAGAGCAAAAAAAGGTAAATCGAAAATATTACAAACGAGTATACTCTTCACTCAATCTTGCCTACACCGAACAAGGAAACTATACTGTAGGAATTGAATATGGCTATAAATCGCTCCATGAAATGGAAATTGATAATGATACCATGGCAATTGCTTTAGCAAATAATAATATCGCCAATACATTTTTTCAATTAAAACAATATGATAAAGCCATGAAGCATTATAAAAAAGCATTGACTTTGGCTAATATATTAAATCATCAGTACGGACAAAGTTTACTTTCTGGGAACATTGGAAGTGTATACTATGAAATGAAAAAATACGATAGTGCTAAAGTTTATTTTGAAAATGCATTATCCTTATCAAAAGCAATTGAAGATGTGCAAGGTGAAGCTATAGCATACGGAAATTTGGGTAGTTATTACCAAATAACTAAAAACAACACAAAAGCTATTGAACTGTTTGAAAAGGCTGAAAAAATATTTTCTGAAATGAAAATGCAACCAAACCAAGCTGATATGTATTTTAACTTAGCTACATCCTATCTAGATTTAAAAAACTATCCTAAATCTATTGAATTTGCTAAAAAATCACTTGAACTAGCAAAAGGAATTAATAGTTTACCGCATCAGCAACAAGCGCATGAAGCATTAAAAAATGCGTATGAAAAAACAAACAATATCAATTTAGCATACTACCATTACAAAGAGTACATCAATACAAGAGATTCAATATACAACGAAGAAAATAAAAAGGAACAATTTAAAGCAGAATTAGTGTATGAATATGGCAAAAAGAGATATGCCGATTCATTAAACCAAGAGCTAATACATAAAATGCAACAAGAAGAGTTAATGCATGAAAAAGAAAAAACTGAAACGCAAAAAAAGTTTACTTACACTGCACTCTTTGCATTTATTATTATGCTGCTTTTAGCCATATACATCTACAAAGGCTATAAAGAAAAGCAAAAGGCAAATCAAATTA
>JAEUTT010000496.1 GCA_016787165.1 Bacteroidia bacterium
CATTATTTTTTTTAAATGGTATTAAACAAATCAAGGTATTTGTGTTTATTGGCATTAACAGAATAGTGTTCTTCAACTGTTTTTCTGCCAGCCTTCCCTATTCTTTCACGTAATTCTTTCGACTCAATTAGAAGCGACAGCTTTTCGAACCATTCACCTTCAGAACTAGCTAAATAACCATTCTTCCCATCTTGAATGATTTCGGTATTTACTCCTACTGGCGACATGATAGTAGGTATTTCCAAAGCCATGTATTGCAATCCTTTTAATCCACATTTCCCTTTTGCCCATTCATCATCAGGCAATGGCATAATACCTATATCAAAAGAGGATAATTCAGCTAATTCAGTTTGTTTATTCCAAGCCAATCCTTTTATCTCAAGCTCTTTGTTAGTATAATTAGCATCACCAATTACTTTTATATCAATATTGCTACCGTATTTTGCTTTTATTTTTTTTAGAACAGATAAAGCATATTCAAAATGCTGAATGGTAGTTATGCTGCCACTCCAGCCAATCGTAACTTTATGATCTAACTTATTTTGAGGAATCTTTTTGTACTCATCCGTATCAATTGTTGTAGGAATCACTACCACATTTGAATTAAACTGCAATGCGTAATGTTTTAAGTATTCGTTTCCTGCAAAAATTAAATCCGAATAAGATATTATTTTGGCGGTCTTTTCGGGATTCTTCAGCCAAGCAAATGTTTTATTGACATCAGATACATTTTGAAGCCATATAGAATCATCAAAATCAAAAATAAGTTTTGCTCCTGTTTTTGAAAATTGCTTTTCAAAATAGCTTGAGCCAAGCATAAAACATTCTCTTTGAATAAAAATAATATCGTATTTTTTTTTACTTCTAAGCTCTTTTAGCCGTTTCGAAAAACTTTTTAAAACAATAAAAAATTTTTTTAAAAACTGTCCTTTACTGTAAAAAAAAGAATCGTCTTTTTCATTTAGTAAATATGAAAAATGATAGTCGTAACCATTTTGCTTAAAAAAATTAAGGTATTGTTCAAATCTAAAACGCTGACTTGGGGATCTATCGGGTCGATGAAGTGTTAAAAATAGAACTTTTGGCATCTTATTCTTCTAACCAAATTTTAGGCAGTTTTT
Source organism: Bacteroidia bacterium (assembly GCA_016787165.1). Classification (GTDB taxonomy): domain Bacteria; phylum Bacteroidota; class Bacteroidia; order 2-12-FULL-35-15; family 2-12-FULL-35-15; genus 2-12-FULL-35-15. The sequence goes on from JAEUTT010000496.1 coordinate 1,122, forward strand.
CGGTAATTTCAATGCCTTTGAATTTATCACTACTTTTTACACCTGTCACTTTTGCCCAATCAGCCATTTTTTTTAGTCCTAACGACAAAGAAGTAAAGTTTTCATCTTTTAATCCAAATATTTTTTTCATTTTAGAATGATCTGAATACGCATGTAATACTTCATTTCGAGCTTCTAAATGGCGTACTGGTTGTTCTAAATTCATTGCTTTCATTACTTCGGTAGCTAATTCATTTACTGAATAATCAATATCTCCACCAATATTAAACACCTCGTTATATGCTTTTTGAATATTCACTGAATTTGCAATATATGGAGCTACATCACCAATATAGCTAAATGCACGTGTTTGAGTGCCATCACCAAAAACCGTTAATGCTTTACCTTGCATTAATTGATTCATGAAAATACCTACTACGTTTCGGTATCTGTCGCCAATGTTTTGATACTCTCCATACACATTGTGCGGACGGAAAATAACATAATTTAAACCAAACATTTCATGCGTAGTTTTTAAATCCATTTCTACCGAATATTTTGCTATCCCATAAGGATCTTCCGGCATGGGAACCATATCTTCACGCATAGGTAATTGGCCCTTACCATATACGGCAATGGAGGATGTAAAAACAAAGCATTTGATTTTGTGAAGTACAGCTTGATTAATTAAATTAATACTGCCAATAACATTATTATTATAATTAAATCGCTTAATAAAATGACTCAAGCCTTCGGCAGCATAAGCCGCTAAATGGTACACATAATCAAATTTTTCTTCAGCAAATAGTTTCTCTAAAAGAGCATAATCATTGATAGAACCATGAATAAATTTAGCTTTAGTGTTTACGTTTTCTTGAAAACCACCGCTTAAATCATCTAAAACAACAACAGAATGCCCTAGTTCTATTAAATGGTTAGTAACATGAGCACCAATAAATCCGGCTCCACCGGTAACTAATGATTTTGACATAACATTTTACAATCTCGGGGTTTATAAAACATAAAACTCATTCTCTCGTTCGCAAAGAAAATCAGGTGTAAATATATGATTTTAAGGGCTAAAAAATCATTTTTTTTTGTATTTTTGGATGCTTGGATAGAACTATATGTTAGGGAAAAATCTTATTTCTTCAGTACTTACTCAAATTCCGGTATTTATATTAGGCGTAGTGAGCGGTGTGTTTTCAACCCGTATTTTAGGCGAAGAGGCAAAAGGCGCTTTTGCCATTTTTCAAGCTAATACACAGCTTTTTACACTTGTTTTTTCATTAGGAATACAAACGGGCATCGTTTACTTTATCTCAAGTAAAAAAATCACCGAAAATAGAGTGGCAGGAATGTCTATCTGTATTTTTTCATTTGCCTCAATTTTATTACTCATCATCATTTTTCTAGGAAGCTCTTACAATTTTACTGAAGTATTTTTGGTAAAAGAATTTACTTCAAATTTATACCTAATAGTGCTGTATCTTTTATTTTTAATGACATTTTTTATCAGTATTATTTCCTCTTTTTTTCAAGCACACTCTAAATTTAGAATAATCAATTTCATTTCAATTGTAAATAGTGTTATAAATGCCGCTCTATTTTTATTTCTATTTATTTATTTTCAATCAAAGAACTTAACAGCAAACGAAAGATTTGATTATGTACTGTACGGAACCCTTGCATCACTATTTATCAATAGCTCATTGTGGCTTTACTTTCAGATCAAAGAGCTCAAAATTACTCCAGATTTTAAGTTTAAGTTTAAAAACCAATTTATACCATTCATTTCATATAACATGGTAATATACTTGGGAACATTTATTAACTTTTTCAACTATCGATTAGATTTGTGGATTGTAAATCAGTACCTAGATAAAAAAAATTTAAGCTACTATTCCCTTGCAACAAATATAAATCAAATTATACTTTATGTATCAGTAACAATTGGTACTGTTATGCTTCCTAATCTGGCAAAAAAAAATACAGAGGAAAGAATCAAAACATTTTCACAAATTAGTAGGTTTAGCTTTACTTTTTTTATTGTATTAACTGTTTTTG
>JAEUTT010000151.1 GCA_016787165.1 Bacteroidia bacterium
GCTGTTTGTCCACCAAGCTGAACAATCACACCTTCCGGTTTTTCATTTAAAATAATATCATAAATATGTTCCCAGAAAACAGGCTCAAAATATAGTTTGTCGGCAACATTAAAATCAGTGGAAACGGTTTCCGGATTACAATTAATCATAATGGTTTCATAACCCAATTCTTTTGCAGCCAACACCCCATGTACACAACTATAATCAAATTCAATTCCTTGTCCAATACGATTTGGTCCACTACCTAAAACTACAATTTTCTTTTTATCAGAAGCAATGGATTCATTTTCATCTTCAAATGTAGAATAATAATAAGGTGTTTTAGCCTCAAATTCTGCTGCACAAGTATCTACCAATTTATATACACGTTTAATATTTAATTCGTTTCTTCGATTAAACACTTCGCTTTCTAAGCATTTTAAAAGATGAGCAATTTGTCTGTCGGCATACCCTTTTTGTTTTGCTTCATACAACAATTCGCGTGGCAATTCATTTAGTGAATATTTTGAAATTTCATTTTCCAACAAAATCAATTCTTCAATCTGATTCAAAAACCAAGGATCGATACGTGTTAATTTTTGAATAGTTTTAATAGAAATACCAAGTTTAATTGCATCGTAAATATGAAACAAACGATTCCAACTAGGGCGTTCTAAACTTTTTAATAATTCATCTTGATTTTTTACTTCTCGTCCATCTGCTCCTAAACCATTACGTTTTATTTCTAATGATTGACACGCTTTTTGTAATGCTTCTTGAAAACAACGTCCAATACCCATCACCTCTCCTACCGATTTCATTTGGAACCCTAATTCACGGTTAGCACCTTTAAATTTATCAAAGTTCCAACGTGGAATTTTTACAATCACATAATCTAATGTAGGTTCAAAATAAGCCGAAGTTGATTTTGTAATTTGATTTTGCAATTCATCCAAGTTATATCCAATAGCCAGTTTTGAAGCAATTTTTGCAATAGGGTAACCTGTGGCTTTACTTGCCAAAGCCGATGAACGTGATACACGCGGATTAATTTCAATGGCAATAATATCTTCCGAATCATCCGGATTAACAGCAAACTGTACGTTACAACCACCAGCAAAATTTCCAATACTGCGCATCATTTTTATTGCCATGGTACGCATCTTTTGGTAGGTTGAATCCGATAAAGTCATGGCAGGTGCTACGGTAATACTATCACCGGTATGAACACCCATTGGGTCAAAATTTTCAATTGAACAAATAATAGCAACATTATCGTTGCTATCGCGTAATAATTCTAGCTCATATTCTTTCCAACCCAATACAGCTTTATCAATCAATACCTCATGAATTGGTGATGTATGCAAACCTCTGTCTAATAGCTTATCAAAATCTTCTTTTTGGTACACCACACTACCGCCACTACCACCAAGTGTAAATGATGGACGAATAACTAATGGGAAACCAAATTTTTGAGCAATTTCTTTCCCTTCTAAAAATGATTTAGCAATATGTGATGGAGCCATTCCTACTCCGATAGATTCCATGCGAGCACGAAACTTATCTCGGTCTTCGGTAACTTCAATAGCATCAATATCAACCCCAATCATCCGTACATTGTATTTTTTCCAAATACCCATTTCATCGCATTTCATCGCAAGGTTCAATGCTGTTTGTCCGCCCATAGTAGGCAACACCGCATCAATATCTTTGTTTTCTTCCAGTATTTTGATGATTGATTTTACTTCTAATGGCAATAAATAAATGTTCTCAGCTGTTACTTTATCCGTCATGATAGTTGCCGGATTGGAGTTTATCAGCGTAACTTTAATACCTTCTTCTTTAAGTGAACGAGCGGCTTGCGATCCCGAATAATCAAATTCACATGCTTGCCCAATGATGATTGGTCCGCTACCGATTATTAATACTGATTTTATGGAATTATCTTTTGGCATATCTATAATTTAAAATAATGACGAAATTATTGTTTTTATGGTCTTTTTGTTTTGATATTTTATTATAGTTTTTCAACATTTTAAGGCAAAAAAAATGCTTCTCGATGGAGAAGCATTTAATTATCTAATTTTTAAATTTAATCATTTTAAAATTGACTATTTATGTGTTTTTTCGTCAGAAACAGTTAATTTTTTTCTTCCTTTAGCTCTACGAGAAGCTAAAACTCTGCGACCATTAGCAGATGCCATTCTCTCACGGAAACCGTGTTTGTTAACTCTTTTTTTTCGTGATGGTTGGTAGGTACGTAATGCTTTCATTGTTTTACTTATGTTATGCCAAACGTATGGCTAATTAATATTCTCTTTTCTTTAATTCGGGATGCAAATATAAACACTTTTTTTATTCTACAAATATTTTATTTGTAATCTTCTTGCAGAACTTCCCTAATTTTTCAGGAATACCTCACAAAATCCTTACATTTGCCCTCTAAAAATTACCTTCAATGGCAAAAAAAGCAAAAGATACGGATGAATTGCCAAAAGCAAAATTAAGTATTGAAAATATCAAAAAGTCATTCCGAATATTTAAATACATCGGCAAACACAAATGGAAATTCTTTTTAGGAATGTTTTTTTTGGCTGGAACTGCTGCTACTGCTCTTATTTTCCCTCGATTAATGGGAAATTTAATGGGAGTAATTGGAGGAAATGGAGCCGAAGGAAATTATAGCAAAGAAGAATTGGTGGATTTTGCTAACTCTACAGGATTAAAGCTACTTATCCTATTTGCATTACAAGCTGTTTTTTCCTTTTTTAGAGTGGTTACATTTACTAGTGTTACCGAAAACATGCTGGCCTCTCTACGTCAAGCAGCTTATAATAAGTTGATACAAATGCCAATGACCTTCTTTTCTCAGCGTCAAACGGCTGAACTAAGTTCTCGCATTGCAACCGATATTACTCAAATATCCGACACATTTACCACTAATATCGCGGAATTTTTCAGACAATTAGCAGTGATTATTGGTGGAATTATTATCATTTGCTTTATGAGTATTAAAATGGCTATGGTAATGCTTGGACTTATCCCCATCATTGCCATCATTACAATGGTATTTGCCCGCTATATTCGAAAACTTTCGAAGGAGGTACAGGATAATATTGCGGAATCAAACGTAATTGTTGGAGAAAGCTTACAAGGGATTACCAATGTAAAATCGTTTACCAATGAATCGTATGAAATAAAACGTTATAATAACAAAACCATTGATATCATGAAACTTGCTATCAAAGGAGGTGTTGCCAGAGGTTCGTTTTTTTCATTCATCATTTTTGTTTTGTTTGGTGCCATCATTTTTATTGTTTGGTATGGCATT
>JAEUTT010000203.1 GCA_016787165.1 Bacteroidia bacterium
ATATGGGAGACGAAAATACTGTTACTGTAAAAGCAGGAGAAACAGCACAAGTAAATTTTAAACCTAAAAAAGATGCTATTCATTTTATTAGCATTACTAATATTGATAAAACAATGGAAGGCTCATGCACAGTTAAAGTTAATAGTGAAGATCCGGTGAAATAGTTTTAAAAACAATTTTAAATTATAAAAAAACATTCCGAAACTATTTTTCGGAATGTTTTTGTTTTATATTTGTTTAGATAAATAAGAAAATATAATGAGTTAAAAAATAATTAAAGACATATAAGAATTAGCGTTAGTTAGTCTTGTTGCCGAAAACCGCGAATTTTCAAAACCAAACAAGGATAAATCTGATGCTTACGCAAAGGCGTGAGCGTAGTTTATTTGTTTGGTGGGTACTTCGCGGTTCCTCGGTAACATTAAGCTAATGTCTCACGCTGATTTTTTTGTGTAAGTCACAAAAAATGAAACATAGCTATAAAACACACATATTTGTACCTGAGGCAAAGCCAAACGATGATTTAGACTTTATAAAATTATTAATAGGCAAAAAAAGGTTTGACATGTATATTAATGACACTAACAAGCAGATGAAAATAGCAGAAATGATAGTGTTTTTTAAAAATATTTAACTAAATAAAGCTTGTGAGACATGTATATAATTGCCGAAAAAAATTTTAAGGCGTAAACAAATAAATCATTAATTAGCAAAAAATTATATTATGAAAAAACTACTATTATTTATCGCTATTATTTTAAGTGGATTAGCAGTAAAATCTCAAGCAGTACTAAATGTATTTGAAGATTGGACAAGCAATGCCGGCAGTCAAAATTTTTTCCATAAAAGCATTACTAAAACCGATGGAAGTGGAAATGTTTATGTAGCAGGTGCTACTGTAAATGGGAGCGGAACGTATGATATACTAGTGGCAAAATATAGTAATTCCGGTGTTCAGCAATGGATACAGCAGTACAATGGTTATGGCAATTATCATGATTTTGCAACAGCCGTATTTGTGGATGGTAGCGGAAATGTGTATATAACAGGAACCGTAACCGATTCATTATTAGTTCAAGGAAGTGATATAATTACTATGAAATATAATAGTAGCGGAACATTGCAATGGGCTACACGCTATAATGGTTCTGCCGACTATTACGATGCAGGTGCCGATATTGCAGTGGATGGAAGTGGTAATGTATATATTACCGGAAGTATTCATACAAGTGCATCTTACCCATTTACCGATGCTATAATAATAAAATACAATAGTAGTGGTACGCAGCAATGGGCAACCGTTTATAATAATACTACTTATAACAAAAGTGAAGCAGGAGCAAGAATAAGATTAACCAGTGGAGGAAAAGCAATTATATCTGGCGTAATACAAATGACAACCAACACATATATTTATGGAGTATTGGAATATAATATGAGTACCGGTGCACAAATAGGTGGAGCAGCATTAGGAACAGGCACAAGTAATATTAGCTATTTGGGAGATTTAACTATCGATGTAAACAATGGTTGTGCATACATTGCAGGGGCTGTTTATGATAGCGTAACCACAGGTTACGATTACTATCTTGTAAAGCTAGATAGTACGCTTGCTGTAATATGGGAACGCACTTATGATGGTGGAAGTAATTTAGAAGACATGGCAAATTCAGTTAAAGTGGATGGAGCAGGGAGTGTGTATGTAACAGGCTATACAACCAATGCAACGCAACGAAAAAATATAACAACCCGTAAGTATAATAGTAGTGGTGGATTGGTATGGACACAAACCTATAACGATACACTTAATGGCGATGATGCAGCAATGTCAATGGCCATAGATGCCGATGCGAATATATACATTACGGGATACGACAGTACCGCACTTGGCAAAACCAGTAATATAACAATTAAATATGATAGAGCCGGAGCCGA
>JAEUTT010000252.1 GCA_016787165.1 Bacteroidia bacterium
TGTGTCTCACGAATACTTACATCGTTCGACTTCATTAGGGTTTCTGTTAATTCATCATCAAACACACCCATATAAGCTAAACAAAAATGATCATTCTTTAACTTTTTAAAAAAATGATATGCAAGACTCGTTTCCATAAACACTTAATAGATTGGCATAAATTTAACTTTATTTTTTACTTTTTACTATTAATAGTCATAAAATCATAAAGCAACTACCATTCATACTCACTTTTAAACCTTTAATAAATTAACTTAAATATAGTGCAATTATTTACTATTTTTGATAGCATAAACCTATTATAACATGTTTAAAAAAATCAGCCCTATTTTTTTATTAAGTACACTTGTTGCCTGTACTAGCTCTGAAACAAAAACAGAAACACCTGTATTAACATACCCTCAAACAAAAAAAGTAGATACAATAGATACTTATTTTGAAGCTAAAATAGCTGATCCCTACCGTTGGCTCGAAGATGACCGTTCTGCAGAAACAGAAGCATGGGTAAAAGAACAAAATGGTGTTACTTTTAATTACTTATCTACCATTCCGTTCCGAAATAAAATAAAAGAACGACTTACACAAATTTGGAATTTTGAAAAACGCAGCGCTCCTTTCAAAAAAGGTTCAAAATATTTCTTCTACAAAAATGATGGCATACAAAACCAAAGTGTTTTATATGTTCAAGAAGGATTAAATGGAACACCTAAAGTATTATTAGACCCTAATATTTTAGCTGCCGATGGAACTGTTTCATTAGGAGGTTTATCCATCAGTAAGGACGGAAAATATTTAGGGTATAGCATTAACCGTGCGGGTAGCGATTGGAGTGAAATATATGTAATGGAAATTGAATCGGGCAAAAAATTACAAGATGAAATTAAATGGGTGAAATTTTCGGACATTGCATGGAAAGGAGATGGTTTTTACTATAGCGCTTACGATGCACCCAAAGGTGGTAGTGAACTATCAAATAAAAACGAATTTCACAAAGTATTTTACCACAAATTGGGCGATGCACAATCAAAAGATGAGTTAGTTTATGAAGACAAAGAACATCCCTTGCGTAACTTCTCAGCAGGCATTACCGAAGACAAAAGCTTATTATTACTATATGGAAGCGAATCTACTAGCGGGACAACATTGGCAGTTAAAGATTTAAGAAAACCAAATGCTCCCTTTGTATGGTTGGTTAAAAATTTTGAGAACAACTACGGTGTAGTTCACAATGAAGGAAACAAATTGTATGTTATCACCGACAAAGGTGCACCTAAATATCAACTTCTGGAGATAGATATTACAGGCAAACCTGATTATGAAAATTGGAAAAAAATTATTCCTGAATCTACCGATTTACTTGAAAGTGTATCGTTATGCAATGGGAAATTTGTAGCTAAATATTTAAAAGATGTTACCACTCGTTTATACATATTTAATATGAATGGTAAAAAAGAATCAGAAATTCAATTGCCGGGCATTTGCAAAGTAGATGCATTTGACAGCGATAAAGATGATAGTCTTGCTTTTTTCAGCTACAACACATTTACTGCTCCTGCATCTATTTATAAATACAACATCGTTACCAATAAAATGGATGTTTGGTTTAAACCTACTATCGATTTTAAATCGGATGATTATGAAACCAAACAAGTATTTTATACCAGCAAGGATGGGACAAAAGTGCCAATGTTTATCACACATAAAAAAGGTGTTAAGCTAGATGGAAGTAATCCTTGTTTTTTATTTGGCTATGGAGGATTTAACTCTTACTACTCTCCGGAATTTCGTATCGACCGTGCTGTATTCCTTGAAAATGGAGGCATTTATGCAATACCAGGATTGCGCGGTGGCGGTGATTATGGCGAAGATTGGCACAAAGCAGGAACAAAATGCCAAAAGCAAAATGTATTTGATGATTTTATTGCCGCAGCAGAATACCTTGTAAAAGAAAAATATACTTCACACGATAAATTAGCAATTCATGGTCGCTCAAATGGTGGATTATTAGTAGGTGCTGTAATGACTCAACGACCGGACATTGCAAAAGTAGCGATTCCTACCGTTGGAGTTTTAGACATGTTGCGTTACCATAAATTTACGATTGGCTGGGCTTGGGCTACCGATTATGGCACAAGCGAAAATAAAGAGGAGTTTGATTGTTTAATAAAATATTCTCCCTTACACAATGTAAAAGAAGTAGAATATCCTGCAACGCTTGTAACAACAGGCGACCATGATGACAGAGTGGTTCCAGCACACTCATTTAAATTTATTGCAACATTGCAGGAAAAACAAAAAGGCAAAAATCCTGTGCTTGTACGTATTGATGTAAATGCCGGACACGGAGCTGGAAAACCTACAGCCAAACAAATTGAAGAATACAGCGATATTTGGAGCTTTATTTTTTATAATTTAGGAATGAAGTATTAGTTGAT
>JAEUTT010000271.1 GCA_016787165.1 Bacteroidia bacterium
GTATTTTTTAAAGGAAATTCGGGATTTTCTACATAATAAGCCGAACCTAACAATCCTTTTTCTTCACCACTAACAGTCATAAACAGCATACTTCTTCTGGGTCCACGACCTTCTTTTTTTGCTTTTGCAAATGCTTCTGCAAGCTGAATAACCGCAACCGTTCCAGAGCCATCATCATCGGCACCATTAAATACGACATCGCCCTCTTTTCCAAGGTGATCATAATGTGCTGTAATAATAATAAGCTCATCTTTTAACTCGCCTCCTTCAACATACCCCAATACATTTTCTGCAATTACTTTTTCGGTTTGGTTTTTAATAACAATGTTTAAATCTGTTTTTGCTTTTTGTGAAACCGTTTTTTCCGATTTGCTGATTTTGCTTTTAAGCTCTTCTGTTGTTGTTTTTAAAATTTTGCTTGCCACCTCTTTTGAAATATAAATCACAGGCATTTCTGTCGATGCTGTTTTTAACTTCATCGAACTTGATTCTAGGCGATGTTTGTTTTGCTCCACACTTTTAGTAATGTCGTCTACCACAACCAACAAAAGGGCTGCGCCTTTTTCTTTCGCTTTTTGAATTTTGTTTTTATAATAGCTTGTCCATAACGATGGCGTTTTTGTTCCTGTAATAATTGATGTTCCATCAGCTTTTTGTGGCTCACCGCTTAATATCAAAATGGTTTTATTTTTTACATCTTGATTAGTATAATCGTTATAGTTTGGTTCTTCTATTCCATAGCCTAAAAACAAAACTTCTTTGGTATTGATTGTTTGTTCTGTTAAGCCAGGAAAATGATAAAAATCTTTTTTCGGTTCTAAAAAATTACCTCTTAATTTTATTTCGGCTGCTCGTGGTTGTATTACTTGTAATGGATATTCTTGATAATATGTTTCCTCTTTATATGGTGGTATTCCAAATGATTTAAACTGTGCTTGAATATAATCGGCAGCCATTTTTTGTCCCGCTTTTCCTGTTTCTCTGCCTTCAAAAGCATCCGAAGCAATGATGGTTAAATGTGTTTCCAGATTATCAGCAGTAATTACTTTAGAATAACGCAGCGCCACCGTATCTTTTTGTGCAAAAAGATTTGCAGACAAAAACAAAAAGACAAGCAGTGCTTGATTTAATCTTTTAAAATGATTGGTATTCGCTTTTTGTATTAACATCCTAAGCTAATTTTATTTATTCTATCCGTATGTCTTCCGCCTTCAAATGCTGTTGAATAAAACACATCCACACATTTTTTTGCTTCCTCCTCGCTTATAAAACGTGCGGGAAGGGTTAATATATTTGCATCATTGTGTAATCTGGCCAGCTCTGCTATTTCGGCATTCCAGCATAATGCCGAACGAATTCCTTTGTGTTTGTTTGCCGTCATATTTATTCCGTTTCCGCTACCACACAGGAGTAAACCAAAATCAAGCTCCTTGCTTTCTACGGCATTTGCTACAGGGTGTGCAAAATCGGGATAATCAGCCCGCTCTTCGGAATAGCAGCCAAAATCTTTTATCTCAAACCCTTTTTCTTGCAAGTATGTTTTTAGTTTTTCTTTTAATTGAAATGCTG
>JAEUTT010000341.1 GCA_016787165.1 Bacteroidia bacterium
AAAAATAAATGGGATTGAAAATTTAACTGTGATAAAAGAAAAAGCCAGTATTGGTTTAACAATACTGGCCGAAAAATTATTGTAATAGCTACTATTTAGTAACTACAATTTTCTTAGATAAAATTGCTTTATCATCTACCATAAAAGAATAAAAGTAAACTCCAGCATTTAAAGTTGAAACATCCACTTTAGCTGTTCCTTGCTTATTTTCAAGCACCATTTCTTTTACTGCCTTCCCAAGCATATCATACACCACTATTTTTGCTGTTTTTGCGTATTCATTTACATCGTATTTTAATGAGAATAAAGATGATGCAGGATTTGGAAATGCACTAGAAACAATAGCATTTGCTTTGTGTTCTTCTAAACCAACAGTAATGTTAAAATTTAAGATGAAAAACACCGAATCATTTGGATTGTTTTGATCAAAAAACGAATATTTATAGGTTGTTGTTCCTGTTTCTTCTTCGTTGTGTGTGTAGTGTGCAATAAAAGAAGTATCAGTGGCACCAGCAGGAATAAGAATTCCAAATGGAGACAAATTAGTACTAGGATCGTAACATGCTGTCCAACAAAAATCACTTACCGCAAAAGGTTGTGTTCCTAGTGCAATACGCCTAACTTTAACTGTTTTTCCTGTACTTGCCATATTCATAACATGTGCATGATAAGCAATTTGATTAAATGTTTCACTGCTATTAAAATTAATAGTTTGTCCGGTAATATTAGCTCCTTGAGCATCGTGAAGCATAAATGATTGAGCATTTAATTGTGCTCCAGCAAATAAAATTGTTATTGAAAGTAAAAGTTTTTTCATAGTGTTAATTTTAAAATTGTTATACAATAATAGTAAGCAAGTTTGAATAAAGCAATTATTATTAAAACAATTATTACTAATTGATCGCTATTTTTTTACGAAATAATTGGTTCTCTATTTTTATTTCTAGCAAATAAAACCCTTCGGATAAATTTGTATTGAGTTCTATAAAACTACTATAATCATTATGGTTCAAAAAGAATAGTTGCTGGCCAGTTAAACTGTATATACTGATATATTCTATTTTTTCGTTTTTTTGAAAGTGCAAATAAAACTTATTAGTTGATGGGTTTGGGAAAAGAGTAAATTCTTCTTTTTCATTTTCAACTATGGAGCTAAGTCCGCCAAATAACTCATCCACATGAAGTAAATAGTAATCATCGTCCGAATTTGTTACATTATAATATTTCCCAACAATAATAAAGCCTCCATTTATTGATTTAATAATCTGAAATCCAATATCAACACCTGTATCGCCATAAGCTCTTGCCCAGATTTGATTCCCAAACGCGTCTGTTTGTACAATCGCCAAATCTATTGGCTGTCCATTGTTCATCGAATTTGAATATCCTGTAAGCATAAATCCACCTGTAGAAGTTTCAACAATAGAAAAACAAGCATCAGTTGTTGTTGGATTTCCATAATATTTTTTCCAAACACTTATTCCATTGGTGTCAATTTTTTCGAGATACATATCAAATGGGGAGGCTGGAAAAATTTCGGTTTCACCATACGACATTAAATAAAAATCGGATGTTAAATACAATCCTTGACAACCATTATTAAGAGCATCGCCATACGTTTGTTGCCAAATTATATTCCCATTAATGTCTAATTTAGTAAGCTCTATATCAATTGCTCCTGCTCCATGACTATCAGTGTCGGCAGTTAAAATATAATTTCCACTTGGTAATTGAACAATCATTGATGCATAATCATTGCTATTGCCACCAATTGATTTGTGCCATTGGTAAGCTCCATTTGCATCTAGCTTTAAAACAAACGAATTATTTGAACCAACCGAATCGGATTGCAATCCAACCGATATAAATCCACCGTCTAATGTTTGTGTTATATATTTACATGATTCAATAAATGGAGTTGAAAAAGTATGATTCCAAAGTACATTTCCAAGTGTATCAATTTTATATATTAACACATCCGAATCAATTGGAGAAATAACAGCATCGCCAACAATTATAAAATTCCCATCGATACATTTACTAATTGAATAACCAAAATTTAGATTATTATCTCCATAATATTCGGTACCTAATTCCATTCCGTATTTATCTAACTTTACCAACGAAATATCTGTATTACCTATATTGCCAGAAGCAGAATGCCCAAGCATAAAAATACTGCCACTAGGGAGTTGGACTACAGATCGTGCTATATCTTGCAAAGCAGTTCCAAATTTTTTTTCAAAAAATTGCACTTGTGCCAAACTGTACTGTGTAACAGAGAAAAAGATAATACTTATAATTAATCTCATTTTTCTTTTATTTGAATTTTTATTTGAGGCAAATTTTTAATCACCACCTCTTGAAAAGGTTTATTATCAACTTTACTTTCTAACCAGCTCATAATGTCAAAATATTGCAAAAACTTTTGTTCTAAGGGATCTTTTACAATAGGCGACAATGATTTTTGAAGTTGTTTAAAAAACTGTATTGTTTCTGTTTTTGAATTTACATTAATTAATTTTCGAATAGATGTTAAAATAACTTTTTCAATTTCATACAATTTTTGTTTACTTGCTAAAAACCTATACGTAGATTTTATTCTGTATTCCATTATATCAAACTTTCCTAATTCATAATGCAATACAACCTCCATAATTCGCCCTATGCACTCTAAGTCTTGTCGAATAGCCGACTCTGATGATAAATTTGCTTTTACTAACCATTTAAGGGCTTGCTTATACTGCTCGGCAATCATTAGCAGAGATGTAATTTGCCAATGAATAATTTCTGTTAATAGCTTATCCGAATCTTTGTGATTATCCAAAACCGATTCGATTTCCGGAATTAATTGCAAACATTTTTTCATATTTCCCATTCTGAAATAAACATTTAACTTAGTGTTATAAGCTTTGAGTAATATGTTGAATTTTTGCGATTCACTTTTAGGTTTTAATAATTCCATTTTTGAAATATACTCTAACGACTCGTGATATCTACCTGTATTATAACACTGAATACTATGTCTGTATAAAAACTGAGTTGGGAAGTTTACATTCGTTTCAATGATGTGTGGTGTTTTTTCTATCAACTTTACCAATTTTAATGAGTATTCATAACAATTTTTGGAATCATCTATGTAATTGTAGTAGCTCGCATATAACTCATAAAAAAGAATTTTTGCATTAATTGATAGTGCTTGTTTTTCATTTTTTATCAATGGGTTTTTTAAAAACCAATCATATAGTTTAAATTCTTTTTCATTTCTTAAAAGACCTAATTCTATGCGTTGTAAATAAAGCCTATTTTTTAGGCTCTCGTATTCTGCTATGTTTTTTATTTTCATTGCACACTGCTCAATCTCTTCAATCAATGCATCTGAATTGTCTTTTAAGACACCTACACTATATTGCATCCTATACACACTTTGCTCCATCAAATTAATCTCAGGAATATATGTTAGTTTTTCGTATTCAATTGCCATTTCTTTTGCTTTACGCAACAGCTTTTTTGCCTGACTATACAACCCTTTATCCACAAGAATTTCAATTCTGTTCAACAAACTTCTAATTTCGGTTGTTGAATTTTTATGATACGCTTCTAGGCTTTCCAAGACCATATCATACAGGTAGTTTTTAGCCACCGAAAATTGTTTTATGAAACGTTCGTTTTTAAATTTTCGCAACAACTTATCTTCATTATATTCATCTTGATTATCAATTGCATCAAATATTTTCGTGTAATTATTTTGCTCATTTCGAACATGGAAATTAGAAAACTTTTTAAAGTATCCTTTCTCCGACTTACTTAACGATTTGATTAATTTATGTAAATGATCTGTTGTTTTCATTATTTTTTTATCTATCAAATTCTAATTAAAAACTCCCCAAATATATTAATTTAATTGATAAATAAAAATTTTGACTCTATTCGAATACTAATTGTTATAAATTTAACATTTGGGGATTTGTTATTATTAAAACTATATTTGATTAACATATTTAAAGATTGTTATTTTAAATAAATAAGATTATAAACACAAATAATTATCAACCAAACCCCAATAAAAATGAAAAAAATTACATTCTTAGCCTCAGTGCTTTTAGTAACAGGTTCAATGTTTGCGCAATCGCAACGATTGGTTTTTGTTGAAGCATTTTCACAAGCTTCATGCGGTCCGTGTGCGTCTCAAAACCCAGCAATGAATGCTGCTATTACAGCAGCTACTTCAGACACTGTTATTTCTTTAAAATATCAAACCAGCTGGCCAGGAGTTGATCCTATGAATGCTCAAAATCCAACAGAAGTTGCTGCTCGCGTTTCTTATTATGGAGTAACGGGCGTACCTGATAGAAGATTAGATGGAAATATGGGAACAACTATTTCAAGTACAACTATTCGTAATAGATATCCTGTGGCTTCGCCATTTACAATTGCATTAAGCCATACTTTTTCAAGTGATTATGACTCTGTATTTATTACCATGAACATTACTTGTACGCAAGCTGTTAGTGGTCCATTGAAAGCACACGTTGCAATGGTTGAAAAAGATATCCAATTTGCTAGTGCACCAGGAAGCAACGGAGAAACTATATTCTATAGTGTGATGCGTAAAATGTTGCCTGATGCAAATGGGACAAACCTTGCCACAACATGGACTGTAGGCCAAACACAAACATTAAACTTTGCTGCACCAATCCCTTCTTATATTTACAACTTAAATAAATTTGCTGTTGTTTCTTTTATTCAAGATAACACTACCAAAAATGTAAAACAAGCAGGATACAGTGCTCCACTGGTGCTACCTGCTTCTACAAACGATGCAGGTGTTAGTGCTATTTCATCACCAGCTACTATTTTATGTAACACATCTATTACACCAACTGTAACTATCAGAAATTATTCTGCTACTACATTAACATCTTGTACTGTTAACTACCAAATTGATGGTGGTGCTGTTGTTTCTATGCCTTGGACAGGCTCATTAGCTCCTAATGCAACCTCTCCTTTCACATTCCCAGCAGCTACAGTAGGCGTAGGAAATCACTCGTTAGTTACTTATACAAGTATGCCAAATGGAACAAATGATTGGTTTATGAATAATAACACCAAAAACAAAAGCTTTACAATTATTGGAACACCTGTTGCAGCACCAGTTGTTGAAGGTTTTGCAGCCACAGGTTGGCCATATGCAGGTTGGGCAATTGACAATCCCGATGGTGCATACACTTGGACAAGAGTTACCAATGCTGGAGGTTTTGCAGCAACAGGTCAGTCTTTAAAATTAGAATACTATAGTAGTCCATCTGGTCAAATTGACGACTTCTTTGTTCCTGCTTTTGATTTAACAGCTCCAGGAAACAGTGCCTCATTAACATTTGATGTTGCTTATGCACAATACTCAACAGAAAACGACAGGCTACAAGTTCATGTTTCTACAAATTGCGGTTCTACTTGGACTCAACTATTTAGCAAAGCAGGAAGCGCACTCTCTACTTCACCTGCTGTAGGAAGTGGACAGTTTACCCCTAATGCTACACAATGGAGAACAGAAACAGTTAACTTAACACCATACCTAACACAACCAAACGTAATTTTACGCTTTAGAGGAACAAGTAACTATGGGAATAATTTATTTGTTGACAATATTAATATTAGCTCTACTGTTACTAGCACACAAGAAATTGGTTCAACAGGAAATTCAATTGATGTGTATCCTAATCCAATGAATAACAATGCGACAATAGAAGTTAATTTAACTGAAACACAACAAACTACTGTTGAAGTATTTAACATAGTAGGTCAAAATGTTTTAACTATAAACAAAGGAGCACTTACTGCAGGAGAACATAAACTCAATTTTGATTCAAGCGAATTAAATGCAGGTATTTATTTTGTTTCATTAACTACCGAAAATGGTAAAATCACTAAAAGAGTTGTAATTAATAAATAACTCTTGAAGAATATACAAATCAGCAGTTTGGCTTGTTTTTTGAACATTCAATACTGCTGATTTGTTTTTATATATTTACATTAAAAATTATGAAGAAAAAAATATCACTTTTATTTTTGCTTACAATAGCAATTGTTGAATTAGGCTTTTCACAATCATCAGGAAGGGCCATTCCTGCTGTTGACCTAAAAAGTTTAGATGGTAAAACATTTAACTCTTCAAAAATAATTAACGATGGAAAACCTATTATAATTAGCTTTTGGGCAACTTGGTGTAAACCTTGTAAAAAAGAATTAGATGCTATTGCAGAAGAGTACGACACTTGGCAAAAAGAAACAGGAGTAAAACTTATTGCAATATCTATTGATGATGCTAGAAGTTCTTCAAAAGTTAATACCGATGTAAAAAGTAAAGGTTGGGAATATGAAGTTTACCTAGACGAAAACCAGGATTTCAAAAGAGCAATGAATGTGAACAATGTTCCACATACATTTGTTTTAAATGGCAAAGGAGAAATTGTTTGGCAACACAATGCCTATGCCGAAGGAGATGAAGAACATCTTTATAAAGTAGTACAAAAGGTTTCCAAAGGAGAAAAAATTGATTAAAATTTTACAACACTACATTTGTGATAACAAATTCGATTAACAAACACCTAACGCTATTTATTATTAGCTTATTTGTCTCAGTTCAACTTTTTTCACAACAAATAGATTTGTCGAAATTAGGCGAAGTGCATGGAAACATTCAAACAGATGCACAATATTATAACCCCGATACAGCAATTGGAGCAGCAGTGGTTCCTGAAAAATTGGGGTTTAATGGTTTTGCAAATATTATTTATACCAAAGGAAATTTTTCGGCAGGAATTAGATACGAAAGCTATTTAAGCCGACTACAAGGTTTTGATGATAGGTATAGCGGAAATGGAATTACATACCGATTCGCTCGCTATAAAAATGATGCCCTCGATATTACTATTGGTAATTTCTATGAACAATTTGGAAGTGGAATTACCCTTCGTTCTTATGAAGAACGTAATCTTGGATATGATAATGCAATCGATGGATTTAGAATTAAATACGAACCCGTGAAAGGAATCTATTTAAAAGGATTAATTGGGAAACAACGTTTATACTTTTCGCAGGGCCCAGGAATGATTAGAGGTATTGATGGGGAAATTGATATCAATGAAACATTTACAATACTCCATGAAAAAAAATTACGTTTTATCATTGGCGGTTCTTTTGTAAGTAAATATCAAAAAGATGAAGACCCCAATCTTGTTCTGCCCGAAAATGTAGGAAACTCTGCTGGTCGGTTACGAATTAATTATGGCGATTTTAATTTTACAGGAGAATATGCTTATAAAATTAACGATCCCTTAAACTCTTATCAAATAAATAGCAAGCCTGTTTACAAACCAGGAGAAGCAATTATTTTAAATGCTAGTTATGCAAAAAAAGGATTTGCTCTTAATGCAGGAATTTCAAGAATTGAAAACATGAATTTCCGTTCTGATAGAAATGCAACGCTTAATGATTTATTTATCAACTATACACCTCCACTTTGTAAGCAACAAACCTACGCCTTGTTAACCCTTCGCCCATACGCATCTCAACCAAATGGAGAAATTGAATTCACCACTCAAGTTGATTATAAAATAAAAAAAGACACTAAGCTCGGAGGAAAATACGGCTGGGATATTTCTATTAATTTTTCAGGAGCAAACTCATTGGATACAACACATTTTAATTCAAGTGACTCCACACATGCTAACTTTAATATCGATAGCACATTACAAGGTTATCGAACAAATTCATACAGCTTTGGTAAAGAAAAATTTTTTAGAGATTTGTACATTGAAATTTCTAAAAAATTTACTAAAAAATTCAAAGCAAGTTTAATTTATGACTACCAAGAGTTTAATTACGATGTAATTACAAACAGCGTTTCTGGAAAGGATTTTATTTATGCACATACAGTAATACTTGATGCCACTCTTCGTATGCAATCAGAAAGTGCATTAAGAATAGAAGTTCAACATTTATTTACTGACCAAGAAATAGGAAAACAAAGAGGAAATTGGGCTGCTGGCATTATTGAGTATACGTTTAATTCACATTGGTTTGCAGCCGTACAAGATCAATGGAATTATGGCAACAGTGAAATTAAAAAACGTTTACACTATTATGGATTAAATATTGGATATATTAAAGATGCAACACGAATAACACTTGGATATGGTCGCCAACGCGATGGAGTGTTTTGTGTTGGAGGAGTTTGCCGACAGGTTCCTGCATCAAATGGTGTATCTTTATCTATCACAACAAGTTTTTAAATTTTTATACAAATGAAAAAAATTGTACTTCTTCTGTTTTTAATAAACTTCATCACTGCATGTGATAAAGTAAATAACCCATATCCTCCCACTAATTCAAATTTGGGAGATGCAAACTCTTGTGATACCGCTGTTTTCCCTGCTGTTACAGCACCACTCAGAAAAGTATTAGTAGAAGATTATACAGGACATAAATGTGGCAATTGCCCAAAAGCTGCTGAAGAATTAAAATACGCAGATTCGGTTTATGCCGGACAAGTAATTCCATTAGCAATACACGTTGGCTATTTTGCTGATCCTTGTCCACCGCCACCAAGTACACTTCCTTGCAGAGATTATACTACTACTGCTGGCGATGAGTATAACACTACTTTTTACCCATCTGCAGGAGGATTACCACAAGGAGTTATTAATAGAAAAGTATTTGATGCTTCTAATGGCACATTTCAATATCTGGTAAACTATCAATCACATGGATGGACTAACTTCATTTCTACATTTATTAATACACCACCTATTGCCTATATTCAAATTATAAACGATTTTGACAACAGCACAAAAAAACTTTGCACATCTGTTAAATCAAACTTTTTAAGTAATTTAAATGGAAATTATCGACTAGTTGTTTTACTTACTCAAGATAGTATTGTTGATTGGCAAGTTGATTATCGTTATAATCCAAACATGATTCCGAGCTATAAACACCAGCACATGCTAAGAGATGCAATTAATGGTGCCTGGGGAGAAGAAATTGCAAGCGGAACCGTAAATAATGGAACAAGTATAATTACAAAATATGCTTACAATATTCCAAACAGCTATAAAGGAATTGCTGCCAATCCACAAAAAATGCATGTTGTTGCATTTATTTACGATGCCACAACATATGAAGTGCTTCAAGCAGAAGATGCAAAAGTAATTCAATAATTAATGTTACTTTTTATACACAAAGTCGCAACTTTTTTCATAAAGAGTTGTTTTTAAATATGTATATCTTTGTGATAGATGAAAAAAAATCTTTTTATAACACTTCATTTAATCATTGTATTTGTCTCAGGCGTTTTTGCTCAAGAGCGATTTATTCCAGGATTTAAACTGGGAATTGCTACAACTCAAGTAGATGGAGATACTTACAAAGGATATAAAAAAGCAGGCTTTATTGGAGGAGTAACTCTTACAACAAAAATTAATGAAAAATGGAGTTCTCAATTTGAAATTTTTTACATACAAAAAGGTTCTCGACATAATGGCAACCCTGATGAAAATGATTATAGCTTTTTTTTAATGCGATTAAATTACATTGAAGTTCCTATTCTGTTTCAATACACTCAAAAAAAATTTACCTTTGACTTAGGCCCAGGTTTTGCCTATTTAATTAGTGCAAAAGAATGGAATGAGCTTGGTGTCATGAACGGTAATCAAGCATTTTATAATTATGAAATAAATGGAAACCTTGGATTAAACTATACCATTATTAAAAATTTATCTGTTAGCTGGCGATTTTCATATTCGTTATTACCCATTCGTCAGTTTATTTCGGGAGAAAGTTATTGGTTTAATCCTGGTCAAAAAAATAATTTATTATCATTTACTTTAACTTACAAACTAGCTCGTGCAAAATCAGAATAAACAAAAAATAGCAGTTGCCATTACCGGTGCAAGCGGATCCATCTATGCATCGGTTTTATTAAAAAAATTAGCACAATTAAATGATCAAGTTGAAACAATTGGCCTTGTCATGAGCGATAATGCAAAAGATGTTTGGAAATTTGAGCTTGGCAATAGCGACTATGAAAAACTGGCTTTTACTACTTATACTAAATCTAATTTTTTTGCGCCATTTGCCTCTGGCTCGGCAAAATATGATTGTATGATTATTTGCCCCTGCTCAATGGGAACATTAGCACGAATCGCTTCTGGAATTAGCAATGATCTAACAACCCGTGCTGCAGATGTAATGTTGAAAGAGCGAAAAAAATTAATTTTGGTTACACGAGAAATGCCTCTTAACTTAATTCATATTAATAACATGAAAACAATAACCGAAGCAGGTGGAATCATCTGCCCGGCAAGCCCATCTTTTTATTCCAAGCCACAAACAATTGAAGAATTAGTATGTACCGTAATTGATAGGGTAATTGACCTTGCTGGAATTTCACAAAAAACTTACCGTTGGGGAGAATAAACACTTATTCACATTTTTGGTTTTTTTAACAAAATATTGTGAGAAAAAGGTGTTCTTGCACAGTAACTTTGTGCTGTTGTTTACGTTGAAGATATAACGTAAAATTAGGTAAATAGATAATAATATACTTTAATACAACATCCCTATGTTTGAATTAAGTAAAAACATACTTGAAAAAGTAAGCTTTGATAAAGCTCTTTTTCAGAAAGAATTAAAAAAGGCAGTGAAGTGGTTAAAACCTGATGAAAAAACGCTACTTAAAGTATGGTGCCTAACCACTTTCGGGCATCAATACAAAAATGAAATTATGGAAGTATTTAAAAATGTAACAAAATCATAATTTGATTTTGTTACATTTTATTCGAATCGTTCTGAAATTTTTGTTTCAATATAGTTTTTTAGTTCTTCTATCGTAATAAATTCAACCACCTCAGAAGCAAAGGCATGCATTAATAATTTTTTGGCACTCGCCTCGCTTAATCCTCTTGCACGCAAATAAAATATTTTATCTTCATCTAGCTTTCCTGTTGAAGTACCATGCGAACACTTTACATCATCGGCATAAATTTCTAATTGAGGTTTTGTGTTAATGGTTCCATCATCACTCAATAAAATATTTTTGTTCGACTGAAATGCATTTGTTTTTTGTGCATCTTTTCGAACATACACTTTACCATTAAATGTTGCCGATGATTTATCATCAATAATTCCTTTATAAAGCTCATTGCTATTGCAATTTGGCTTGCGATGATCAACCAATGTATGATTATCTACTGTTTGATTATTTCTTGTTAGATACAACCCGTTCAAATGTGACTCAATGTATTCGTCATCCAATACAATGTTCAAGTTATTTCTAACAAAAGAACCACTAAGTGTAAAGTTATTTGTAGTAAATACACTTTTCTTTTTTTGATATACTTGAGTTGTGTTAATTAAACCTGATAATTTTGATTCATTTTGAATTTTATTGTGCTCTACAATTGCATTTGATTGTACCAAAATTTCGGTTAATGCATTGGTAATTATTTTTACAGTATTAGGCAAAATTGTTTCAAACGATTCTATAAATTTTGCTTGTGCATTTTCCTCTACAACAATTAAATTACGCACATTCACCAACAAACTTTCTGAAGCAGCAGAAATATGAATAATGTGAATTGGTTGTTCAATGATTGCATTTTTTTCAACATGAACAAACACCCCTCCGGTAGCAAAAGCGGTATTCATAGCAATAAAAGCATCTGTATTTACATCCGCAAATTTTGCAAATTGTTTTTGAAAAATAACATCAGACGATGCTTTTGAAATGTCAATAATTTTTAATCCTTTTGGTAATGTTATTTTTGAATGCCCTTCAACATATTTTCCATTTTCAATAACAATGACAATTGCATTCTTCAGCACTTGTGTATGTGCAATTTCATCACAAGTAAGCGTTTTAGAACTTGTGACCAAAAAATCATCTTTCAATAATAATTCTAAATTCAAATAACGGTATTCTTCGTGTTTACGTGAAGGAATGCCTTGCTTTAAAAATGCTTCTTTTGCTACAACTCTGGCTTCTTCTCCCCAATGGTTAGAAGAATTTGAATCAAGTAGCTTGAAGATTTTATCTGTTGTTGTAAGTTTTTCTATTGTATTCATTTTTTATTCCTTTCAACCCCTTCTTGTCCCTTTTGGGAAGACAAGGAAGGAGTCTAAGCTCCTATCTCTTCTTTAATAAAATCATATCCTTTTTCTTCTAGTTCTAATGCAAGTTCTTTTGTACCTGACTTTACAATTTGTCCTTTGTACAATACATGCACAAAATCCGGAACAATATAATCCAACAATCGTTGATAGTGAGTAATCACAATTGTTGCATTATCTTTTGATTTTAATTTATTTACCCCACCCGCAACAATACGTAAGGCATCAATATCCAATCCACTGTCTGTTTCATCCAATATTGCAAGCTTAGGTTCTAACATTGCCATTTGAAAAATTTCGTTCCGTTTTTTTTCACCTCCACTAAATCCTTCATTCACACTACGATTAGCTAACTTACCATCCAACTCTACCAATTTTTGTTTCTCTTTTACTAAAGCCAAAAAATCTTTTGCTTCCATTGGGTCTAAACCTTTGTAAGCACGAATTTCATTGATTGCTGTTTTCAAAAAATTAACATTGCTTACACCCGGTATTTCTACAGGATATTGAAAAGCAAGAAAAACACCTTCTCTGGCTCTATCTTCAGGCGAAAGTTCCAATAAATTTTTACCATTGAAAATCACTTCTCCTTCGGTAACATCATAATCTTCTCTGCCGGCAAGTACTGATGATAAAGTGCTTTTTCCTGAACCATTAGGTCCCATGATAGCATGTACTTCTCCTGCTTTTACTTCTAAATTAATTCCTCTTAGAATTTCTTTGCCATCAATTGAGGCATGTAGATTTTTTATTGTTAGCATAATAATTTCAGATTACAAATTGGCAGATTTCACATTAGCCACTGTCTCGGTTTTTATTTGTTTATGATTTTTCAAATATTTTATATATGTCAGAACTTAATTCTATGGATACTTTCCAAACTTCCAAATCTTCAAACTTTTCTATTGTTGCCATTTATGAATTTGCAATTTGATAATCTGCAATTTGTAATTTCTTCTATCCCACACTTCCTTCTAAACTTACTGCCAACAATTTTTGTGCTTCCACAGCAAATTCCATTGGCAATTTATTTAACACTTCTTTGCAATATCCGTTTACAATTAATCCGATTGCTTTTTCGGTATCAATACCACGTTGCTTGCAATAGAACAATTGGTCTTCCCCTATTTTACTTGTTGTGGCTTCATGTTCTACAATGCCTGATTTATCTTTTATTTCGATGTATGGAAAAGTATGTGCTCCACATTTATCACCCATCAATAAACTGTCGCATTGCGAAAAATTACGAGCATTACTTGCGCCTTTTGCTATACGCACCAGCCCTCTATAGCTATTATTACTAAAGCCTGCGGATATTCCTTTTGAAATAATGGTGCTTCTGGTATTTTTTCCAAGATGCATCATTTTTGTTCCAGTATCAGCTTGCTGATAATTATTGGTAACTGCTACCGAATAAAATTCGCCCACCGAATTATCTCCTTTTAAAATTACTGAGGGGTATTTCCAAGTAACTGCAGAGCCTGTTTCAACTTGTGTCCAAGATATTTTTGAATTATCTTCCAAGCAAATTCCGCGCTTAGTAACAAAATTAAAAATCCCGCCTTTGCCTTCTTTGTCGCCAGGATACCAATTTTGAACGGTACTGTATTTTACTTCAGCCCCTTTGTGTGCAACAATTTCTACTACTGCAGCATGCAATTGATTTTCGTCACGCATGGGTGCGGTACATCCTTCGAGATAGCTTACATAAGAGCCTTCATCGGCAACAAGTAATGTACGTTCAAACTGTCCTGTACCGGATGCATTGATACGAAAATAAGTTGATAATTCCATCGGACAACGAACTCCTTTTGGAATGTAACAGAACGAACCATCACTAAACACAGCAGCATTTAATGCTGCATAAAAATTGTCGGTATGCGGAACAACTGTTCCCATATATTTTTTTATTAGCTCAGGGTGTTCTTGAACAGCTTCGCTAAACGAACAAAAAATAATTCCTTTTTCGGAAAGTGTTTCTTTAAATGTTGTTTTTACCGAAACACTATCAATAACGGCATCCACAGCTATTCTACTTTCAACACCACTTAATCGTTTTTGTTCTTCTAATGAAATACCAAGCTTTTCGAATGTTTTTAAAAGTTCGGGATCTACTTCATCCAAGCTTTTCAATTCTTTTTTAGGTTTGGGTGCCGAGTAATAAATAATATCTTGAAAATTTGGTTTAGGGTAGAAAACGTGTGCCCAATTTGGTTCTTCAAGCGTTTTCCAATATGCAAATGCTTTTAAACGATATTCCAACATCCATTCAGGTTCGTTTTTCTTTTTTGAAATAAAGCGAACAATGTCTTCATTTAAACCTTTAGGTGCATTATCCGATTCAATATCGGTAACAAAACCGTATTTGTAATCACTATTAATATGCTCCTCTAATATCTCGTTAGCCATTTTTATATATTGTAATGTTAGAAAGTTTTAATGTTAGAAAGTTAAAAAAGCAACCTTAAAACTTTACAACTCTTAAACCTTTATACTGAAAAAGATTCACCACAACCGCAGGTTCTATTTGCATTTGGGTTATTAAATACAAAACCTTTTCCGTTTAATCCGCCAGTATAATCAAGCTCTGTTCCTATTAAATACAAAAAGCTTTTTTTATCTACCGCTATCTTTATTCCCTTATCCTCAAATACTTGATCGCCTTCAAGAGGTGTATTGTCAAATTCTAGCTTGTATGACAAACCCGAACATCCACCACCTTCTACTCCAACACGAATAAAAGTTCCTTCGGGGCGATTTTCTTGTTTCATTAAATCCAAAGCGTGTTGTTTGGCATTGTCAGATACTGTTATCATTTTATGTAATTATTTAAAAATGAGTACTTTATAACTTATTCTTATTTAGATTTATTCTAAATGGGATACAAAAATACCTAAAATATGGTATTGCACCAAATATTTTAACAGCGATTAGATGAAATTGTTTTTAGGATAGACGAGCTTCATCAAAAAAATTATCTTTGTAACCAATCAAAAAACAAACCCAATCAATGCTTTACTATAAAAAATGGGCGATAGTTGTACCGATGGCAAATGAAGAAGCCGACTTTAAGCCATTTATTGATATGGTAAATTTTGTAATCAATGAATTAAACCCGGGTAATATTTACTTTATAATTGACAATGCATCAAAGGATAGGACCCTAGAACTTTGCCAAGAGTTATCGGCAAAAGACCCTCGCTATGTAACAGTTTGGGCTCCAGAAAATAAAAATGTAGTGGATGCTTATGTGAAAGGCTTGCGTGTTGCATATGAAGCTGGACACGAGTTAATCATTGAAATGGATGCCGGTTTATCACACGACCCAAGAGCTATTCCAATGTTTTTACGTGTATTAAACGAAGGAAATGAATGTGCATTTGGTAGCAGATTTATCAATGGTGGCTCCATGGGTGATTCGCCTTTTAAAAGAAGATTATTGTCTAAAACAGGAACGGTATTGGCAAATCTTCTTCTTGGAACATCATTGAGAGACATGACTTCCGGTTATCAAGGATTTCATAGAGATGTAGTTGCAAAAATTATTAATCATCCTTTTAAATCAAAAGCTCATTTTTATCAAACAGAGTTGCGCTATTTATTACGAAAAAGAAGAATTTTTGAAGTGCCCATTCACTATCAAGCACCATCACCTCGAGTTTCAAAAAATGCAATCAAAAATGCATATCAAACACTGTTCTACTATTTTATCCAACGTTTGATGGGAAACTCACCAACATTATAGCTACGAATATGTGAATCTTGATTGTAATCAAAACCTATATTAAAAACAGCCTTACTTCTAATTAGAAATATGAAATCATTAATTATAACATCCATAGCAAACGATAAACATCCTATTTTAAATCAATTTGCAAAAGAATGTAAGCAGCACAATATCCCTTTTATAGTAATCGGAGACACAAAATCTCCTAGCGATTTTAAACTAGAAGGTTGTGATTACTGGAGTGTAGAAAAACAACAAACACTACCTTTTGACTTGGTAAAAATTACTCCTACCAAACATTATTCAAGAAAAAATTTAGGTTATTTAATAGCAATTAAAAATGGTGCCACAGAATTAGTAGAAACAGATGATGATAATATTCCACGAAAAGAATTTTGGGCGCCCAAAATACGTGAAGTAAAAAGTTATCAATTTGAAAACAAAGGTTGGATAAATGTATACCACTACTTTACAAAAAATATGATTTGGCCAAGAGGTTTCCCATTAGAGGAACTTCAAAAAAAACAAGTAGCATTATCAAGCCTTGAAAACAAGGCAACTGTTTGTCCAATTCAACAAGGCTTAGCAGATGAAAATCCAGATGTAGATGCTGTTTATCGTTTAACCTATCCTTTACCTATTAGCTTTGAAATTAAAGAACGTTTAGCATTGGGTAAAAATTCATGGAGCCCATTTAACAGTCAAAACACCTATTGGTTTAAAGAAGCCTTTGCTTTGATGTATTTACCATCCTATTGTAGTTTTAGAATGACAGACATTTGGCGTAGCTATGTGGCACAACGTATTGCTTGGGAGTGCAACTGGAGCATCTTATATCACGAATCAACTGTTTGGCAAGAGCGTAACGACCATAATTTAATGAAAGATTTTGAAGATGAAATTTCTGGATATACCAATAACTTAAAAATCTGTAAAGAACTTCAAACCCTTGAACTAAAAAAGGGAACAGAAAACATTTATGATAATTTAATTACTTGTTACCAAAAACTAATTGATATCAACGTAATTGGCAAAGACGAAATAACATTATTAAATGCCTGGATAAGTGATTTGAAAAAAATCTCTTAATCAATATTTTATTTCATACAACTCACACTTTTCTGTTTCTCCAATCGATTTTACTAACCGCAATTTTTGCGGATATTTTTGAGCTATCGGCTGTAGCATTCTATGCAAGGTATTTACCACCCGTCCATTATTTTTTGCCGGATTCATTCGAAGACTTGCTACAATAACATAATCTACACTTTGCTTTTCCCACCCTGCAAGCACCGTGTCGGCATCAGTACTTGTTACAATAAATTGCCCAACAAATTTTTTACCATTGGCATATAAAAAACTCATACTTGGTTTACGAGAAACCACTTGAGATGAATCGGGCAAGCTATCAGAGCAATACTTACTCATACGTAAAAAATTCTCCCAATCTTTAGTATATCCATAATAAATATCGCCACTCATGTTTTTCTTTAAAGCGGTTGTGTTTTTTTGTGCAATACTTCCTGTTTTAAAAAGAGTAACGCATAACATAATTATAGCTATTGTCACAAATGAAAGTTGAGCCATTGATGCTTGTTTCGACAATTCATAAAAACCAAAAAAGAAAACCAAAAACATTAAAGGAATGGCAATAATAATTAAACGATCCTGCATATTATTTGCCTGAACACCTAAAAATATACCACCACATAATGCAATCATATATATGCTTGAAAAGAAAATATATTTATTCCTTTTATAACTAAAAAACACGAAAATTGATAATACAACAGTTGTAATAAATGATAATGCAGGAATAATTTTTGATGCATCTGTATTTACATTTCTTAAATTAAACAACCGATACATGTGTAATGAAATGTATGTGTTAAAATTAAAAAAGAAACGATCAACCATTCCGCCAAAATCTTCATGCCCTCCTTGTGGCTTATATAAATCTTTTCGAAGCATCATCTCCATTTGATCAGTATTGTTCTCACCAAAAAAAGCTGTTACTATCAACTGATAAATTAAGCGAACAGCAATGAAAAATAACAACGCAAAAATGGCTTGCTTAAAATGTTTTTTCAAAATAAAATACAATAATACTCCTGGTATAGCAACAAAAGCGATACTTTTAGAAATTGACAGGAGAACAAACAACAAGCCAAAGAAAAGCCATTTCAAATAATTATTTTTAATTACTTCCATCCATGTTTCATCTTCTTTAATTGCATCAATAATTTTAAATGTAACATAAATACACAACGATTGAATCAACAAAAAGAAACTCTCTGTAAATGTTTGAGATGAATAATATTGAATAAAATGATTAAAAGAGATGAATGAAATAAGTGCAAACAAAACTAAAAACGGAATACGTTTATGAAATGCTTTATAGGTAAACCAAACAAATCCAAACTGACATAAAAGCGAAAAGAATTTAAGCGCAATTAAATCCAATCCAAATAGTTTTACAAAAACAGACAATACAACCGGATAGCCTGGTCCTTGGAAATAAGGATATTTGCCTTCATATAAAAAATCCCAAGCTCTTTGTATATAGCTAGAGTCGTCTCCTCCTTCACTCACCTTGGCATCAAACAGTAATAACGAAATAATGGTTGAGCATAACAAAAGAAAATAAAACACTTTTTTATCATGTTTTTCAAGCCATTCATCTAATTTCAAAACAATACCTGCATTTATTTTTTTTGAATTCATGGGAGCTGTAGACTGTTTAATCTCTTTTTTTGCCATTTGTGTACACTTAAAATAGTTGTTAAAAGTAATTAATTATGATGTACTTTTGCAAAATAAATTTTACATCATGTTAGAAAATACAAGCAGAACCGAACTTAGCAGTTTAGGTGAATTTGGGTTGATAAAGCACCTTACCCAATTCATCGAAATAACGAATGAGAGTACTATAAAAGGAATTGGTGATGATGCAGCTGTAATTGATTTTAAAAACAAAAAAACGCTTATTTCAACTGATATGCTTGTAGAAGGTGTTCATTTTGATTTAACCTACGTTCCACTCAAACATTTGGGCTACAAAGCTGTATCTGTTAATGTTTCCGACATTTATGCAATGAATGGAACTCCTAAACAAATTACTGTTTCAATTGCTGTATCGAACCGTTTTTCTGTTGAGGCACTAGAAGAATTATATTCCGGAATAATGCTAGCTTGTGCAAAACACAAAGTTGATATTATTGGTGGCGATACCACAACCAATAAAAGTGGACTAGTAATTAGCATTACTGCCATTGGCGAAGCTGATGAAAATGAGATTGTATATAGAAACGGGGCAAAAGATGGTGATTTGCTTTGTGTAACAGGAGATTTGGGCGGAGCTTATGTTGGACTACAATTATTAGAAAGAGAAAAACAAATTTATGTTGAAAGCCCTGGTGTTCAACCCGACCTTGAAGGGAATGATTATATTTTAGAACGACAATTAAAACCAGAAGCAAGAAAAGACATCCCTACTCTTTTAAAAAAATTGGATGTTAAACCAACTTCAATGATTGATGTATCAGATGGTTTAGCCTCTGAAATTTTACATTTATGCAGTCAATCAGATGTTGGATGTAATTTATACGAAGAAAAAATTCCAATTGATCCTTCAACATACAATACTGCTCGTGAATTTAATCTAGATCCGACAGTATGCGCATTAAGCGGTGGTGAAGATTATGAACTTTTATTTACTATTGACCAAGCAGATTTTCCTAAAATAAAGGCAAATCCGGATATAACAGTAGTAGGACACATGACGGTAAAAAAAGATGGAATAAACCTCATCACAAAAGGAGGCAGCTCACATCCATTAACAGCACAAGGCTGGGATGCATTACTAAATAAAGAATAATAACAAAAAAATGCTACAAAATAAATTGTAGCATTTTTTGTTTCATGATATTAAATAATATCTTTGAGAAAAAGAGTTTAATGACAACACGCATTAATAAATCTTATTTATTCATTTTTCTAGTTGCATTGCTGTTTGCATCCAACAGTAGTACTGCACAAACTTATTTTTTCAAAAATTACTCTGTTGAAGATGGATTACCTTTTATTAATGTATCGGCTATATTTCAAGACAGTAAGGGGAATTTATGGAGTGGTGGTTATGGCGGACTAAGTAAATTTGATGGCATTAGCTTTACTAATTATACACCAAAAGAAGGACTATTAAATCACTCTGTAACTACTATTCTTGAAGATAATCAGAAGAACATTTGGATTGGAACTATTAGTGGAATTAACAAATTTGATGGAAAAAAATTTTATAGTTATACCACAAAACATGGATTAATTGGAAATCAAATAAAATGTGCTTTAAAGGATAATCAAGGAAATTTATGGTTTGGAACAAACAAGGGAATTAGCAAACTAACGGATGGCACATTCATTAATTTCTCAACAAAAGACGGGTTGATTAATAATGATGTTAATTGTATTTATCAAAGCAAAAATAATGAAATCTGGATTGGAACTTCAAACGGCATAAGTATATTTGACGGAAAAAAATTCATCACCTATAATACCTCCAAAGGCTTTCCTGCAAATACAATTAACTGCATCACACAAGATAAAAACGGAGTGCTTTTTATTGGCACAAACAATGGCTTGTTTGAATTTATTGAAAATAAATTTAAGTGGTATACCACCCAAAATGGGATAAAAGAGAACACAATTAAAACACTTGTTATTGATTATAAAAACAACTTATGGATTGGAACAGATAAAGGAATAACGAAAAAACAAAATGGCTCGTTTACAAACTACTCTATCAAACGAGACCAAAACAGCAACCTTGTAAGCTGTTTATATTGCGATTTCGAAAACAACTTGTGGATTGGAACATATTCTGGTTTATTTAAATACAGAGGAAATCCATTTGTAAGTTATGGAATTCACGATGGACTAACAAACAATTTTATCTATGGAATTACTAGAGACTCGAAAAACAATTTATGGATTGGATCGCAAGGAGGAGGTGTTTATAAATACAATGGCGATGAATTTATTCAGTACAACAACAGTGGTTTAAAAATAAAAACAGTAAGTGCAATATATGAATTTTCAAAAAATAACCTGTGGCTTGGTACTGATATTGGCTTAGTATATTTTGATGGGAACTCATTTAGCCAAGACAATGACAGCACTGATGTTTTTAAAAACACAATCAATTGCTTCTATAAAGATTCAAAAAACAATATTTGGCTGGGAGCAAACCAAGCAATATATAAGTATGATGGTAAAAAATTTAGTTCCTATAAAATACAAACAAGAAGTGATAATTATGAAGTATGGACAATTGTTGAAGATAAAAATGGGAATATTTGGTTTGGAACCTATTTGGGAGGTTTAATTAAATACGATGGAAAAACATTTGAAGAATGTAGTGAAAAAATAGGACTAGAAAACGATTCTTATTTAGCCTCGTTAATTGATAATGAAGGAATAATTTATTGGGGCGCATTGGATGGAATGTGGATGTATAATCCCAATACTGAAAAAACAAAACCGATTCAGTTTAATAAGGCAAATGGAATGAGTTCCGACTTAGTGTATGCCATGACTTTTGATAAAGAACAAAACAATATTTGGGCAGGAACTAACCAGGGACTGAACAAAATAAATATCAAAGAGTATAAACATACAGGAGAGAAAAAAATTATTCAGTTTGGTAAATTAGAAGGATTTTCAGGAGTAGAATGCAACTCCAACGGAACATGGGTTGATAATGATGGCAGTATTTGGTTTGGTACAGTTTATGGCTTAATCAAATATGACCCATCCGAATATATTGAAAACAAAAGCGAATCAAAAATAAGTATTAACAGTATGCGCTTATTTTATAATGATACACTCCTAGAAAATGGCGTTCATCTTCATTATAATTTAAACAATATTACCATTAACTACAATGGAATTAGCTTAACCAACCCTTCAAAAGTTCAATACTCATACATATTGGAAGGCTTCGAAAAAAATTGGTCACCACCAACCACTACTCGATTTGCAACTTTTTCTAATCTCCCATCTGGAAATTATACTTTTAAAGTGAAAAGCTCTAACAATGAAGGAGTGTGGAACACAGAACCTGCTACATTTAAGTTTACTGTTGATCAACCATTTTGGAAAACAAAATGGTTTATCCTGCTTCTTTCCACTTTTTCTATTGTTTTACTTATATTATCTATTCGATTTAGAATAAACAATATTAAAAACAAAGAAAAAAAGAAAACCGAAATCAATAAAAAAATTGCGCATTTAGAGTCGCAAGCCTTAAGAGCACAAATGAATCCTCATTTTATATTTAACACATTAAGTTCTATACAACACTATATTTCAAATAACGACACGGATGCCGCTTTAAAATACTTATCAAAATTTGCAAAATTAATGCGTAAAATAATGGACAACAGTAAACAACAATTGATATCTGTTGCCGAAGAGATAGACGCCTTAAACCTTTATCTTGAGTTAGAAGTAATGCGATTTGATAAAAAATTTGCATATAACATTTCAATTGATGTCGAAATTGACTCTAATTATGACAGGATACCTTCTATGCTTATACAGCCTTATGTTGAAAATGCAATCATTCATGGATTACTTCCAAAAGATGGAGCAGGAAAAATTAGTATTGACTTAAAAAAACAAGGCGAAACAATTTTATGCAGCATTGAAGACAATGGAATTGGTAGAGAAAAATCAAAAGAGTATAAAAAGAATAGGGTACAACAGCACCGCTCAATGGGAATGAGTATAACACAGGAGCGACTAGATATTTTAAATTCAAGCTTAAAAAGTAACTTAAACGCAGAAATCATTGACTTGTATGAAGATGGAAAACCTTCAGGAACAAAAGTGCGTTTAATAATACCATTAGAAACCGAAGAATAAAACTAAAGACCCAATGTTATGATAAAAGCAATAATAGTAGACGATGAATTAGGCGCAAGAGAGTCTTTGTCGAAAATGATTGAAAAAAATTGCAAGCAAATTGAAATTGTTGCAAAAGCGGATTCAATGAAAACAGCTTTTGAAGCAATCAGCTCACTTCAACCTGATTTGGTTTTTTTAGATATTGAAATGCCAAATGGAAATGCATTTGATTTGTTAGAAAAGTTCAAAGAAATAAATTTCAATATTATTTTTACTACTGCATACGACCATTATGCTATAAAAGCTATAAAATTTAGTGCTGTGGACTATATTTTGAAGCCTATTGACCCGGAAGAACTAATTAGCGCAGTAGATCGACTTGAAAAAAAATTAGGCCAAAAAAATGAACTCAATCAGCAATTTAAAACACTCCTTTCAAATGTAAAACCCGAGAACAAACTTAAAAAAGTTGGTATCCCCGATGGCGATGGTTTAGTTTTTATAAACTTGTCTGAAATTATTCGTTGTGATTCTGATGGTAACTACACCTATTTTATTTTAAGTTCTGGAAAAAAAATAATTGCCTCTCGCACTTTAGGTGAATATGAAAACTTATTTTCAGATGATAATTTTTTTAGAGTACATCGTTCACATCTTATTAATCTTGAGCATGTAAAAAAATACATTAAAGGCGAAGGAGGATATGTAATTATGAGCGATAACTCCCAAGTAGAGGTGAGTAGAAGAAACAAAAACGATTTTTTAGAGAAATTATCTCATTTATAGCCTTTCCGTTTACCCAAAATAAACAACCGTTAAATAATTGAACCTGCCACTCACTCATTGTGGCTATCTTTTTAGCATATATCCCCGTAATATTGTGTAGAAATTAAGATTAACACTATTTCTACACGTTCTTTAAAAGATTATCCTATACCCGAGCACCGGAAAGTATTATTAAAATGCTACATATTTTCTAATCATTAAGGTTATAACGGCCCTTAATGGTGGCTATAAAAATAGCGGTGAACCGTTTCAACATAAATTAAGAACAAGAGCGGGTGAGGAGATTTGCAAAATAAAATTAATTGGCACATGGGGATGTTGTTTAAATTAATCGCAAATCCCTCACCTTAACTTAAAAAGAAGAAAACACTTTAAACAACATACTTATGGCAACACAAATACTATTGTTTCACAATCTAAATTCAGAAGCCATGAACAAGAAATCAATCATTAAAAGGAACCATACCTATCATGAAGAAGGAATCGGAACCGTGACTATCTTATTAGCTGTAATTACAATATCAATTATTTTTTACAGCATATACAGTAATGTTTAGTTAGTAGTTTGTTTTGTTTAGTTTAGTAGACCCCCGAAGGCGGTACTTTCATTGAAAGTGCCGCTTTCACTTTTTAGATAGCTGCTCTTCTACTATCGTCCTAAATGAAACCCTTTCAATTTTACTTTCTGCCCAGGAAATAAAATCAAAATACTCAAAAGCTGCTTTTTCGAATGAATCAGATTTTAAAGAAATTAGTTCTTCTTTTAGCGCTTTATAATAGGTTGTTTGCTCTTCTCGTTTTTTTGTTTTTAAAATTTTTCCTATAAACTCTAAAAAAATCGTTTCAAATTTATACACCCTATTTCGAGTGTTTAAATATTTGTAAGTACTCTTAAATGCATGTGGAATAAAGTCATCATGTTTCAATTCAATATGAATAATTAAACTAATAATCTGAGCAAAGCAGTATATGTCTTCGCTTTCCTCTACGTCTGGACTGTTTAATATTTTATTAATCCACTTTAAGGCCAATGCATATTTTTCGGCACCAAAAAACACGGCCGCCACACTAAAATAAAAATAGGCTAACTTTACTTTACTCATTTTATCATGGTAACGATTTAATCCTTCTTCAATAATAGGAACTAAAGCAACAGCCTTATCAAACTCACCCATTTGCAAATAAATAGTAAGCTCAATACTATTTGCGCTTGAGAACATTCGAACGGCTAAATCTTCATTTTTACTAGTATCTACCTCTTTAATGGAAGTGCGCATTTTTTTAAGATTCGCAAATACTTCACTGTGCTTTTTTAACTGATGTCCGATATAAATTGTGTTTGTTAAAACCGAAAAATAAATATTAGGTTCTTCTTTAAATATATTCGGATAGTGTTCAATTAAATCTACATTTTTAATTAAGTTAGTATAACTTTTTTCATAATCACCTATACCAAAATAGTAAGCGCTATAAATGTGAAAATACAAGTACTTTGTTTCTACCGACAGTGCTTTTTCTTCGCTATTTAAAAGGGTATTATCAATAATTTTTTTGAATCGCTCCAGCTCTTTGCTATTTCTAACTTTTCCTTGTTTATTAAGGATAATAAAAAATCGACTTTTTATATTCCAATACTCATTGAAAT
>JAEUTT010000359.1 GCA_016787165.1 Bacteroidia bacterium
AAAAAATGTAAAAAATAATGTTTCACAGCGTAAGCTTGACCTAAAAGGTAAAACCAATACCTTTGAAAATAAATTCAAAGAATTGCCCGAAAATGAAGTTGAATATGCTCGTTTACAACGTTTATATTCCATTAATGAAAAATACTATACCCTTTTATTAGAAAAGAAAACAGAGTATTCAATTTCAAAAGCTGGATTTGTATCACAAAATTTGGTATTAGAAAAAGCAACCAATCCAACCGCTCCTGTTTCGCCAAACAGAAAAGTAACACTCATTGCATTTATTCTTGTTTCTGTTTTAATCAGCTTGATATTGATTTTAGTTCGTTATTTATCGCACAATGAAATCACTTCATTAAATGAAATTACTAAACATACACAAGCTTCTGTAAGTATACTTGGAATTATTCCAAAATCAAAACACGATATTCCAGTATCGCAATTAGTGGTAGATAAAAACCCAAAATCACTGGTAGCAGAAGCATTTAGATCGATAAGAACAAATCTTCAATTCATATCCAACGAACCTGGCGCTAAAACAATTGCACTTACTTCTACTATTTCGGGTGAAGGAAAAACATTTGTTGCTATCAATCTTGCTGGAATCATTGCATTTTCAGGAAAGAAAGTTATTATACTTGATTTGGACATGCGTAAACCTAAAATACATATAGGTTTTAATGCCGACAATTCAGTTGGGATGAGTACTTTGTTAATTGGAAAAGATTCTTTAGAAAGTGGAATCAAAAAAAGTAATCTTGAAAATTTAGATTTTATAACTGCTGGCCCTATTCCACCTAATCCATCAGAGCTTATTATTAGCAATAAAATGGATGATATTATTAACAAGCTAAAAACAATGTATGACATTGTAATTATAGACAATCCACCTGTAGGACTTGTAAGTGATGGCGTATCGATGATTCAAAAAGCTGATTATCCAATTTACATTTTCAGAGCAGATTATTCAAAGCGAAATTTTATACAAAATGTGGATCGATTGTTTAATGAGGTAAACATTCAAAAATTATCTATTATTTTAAATGGTGTGGATGTAGAAAGAAAAGGTTATGGATATAATTATGGGTATGGTTATGGCTACGGATATGGCTACGGATATGGTTATTATGATGATGGTTTAAAAAGTAGCAAGCCCAAAAAATCATTTTTTAAAAAATAAGTTGATTCAATTATGGAAGTTATAAAAACAGAAATTGAAGGTTTATTAATTATTAAACCAAAAGTATTTGAAGACGAAAGAGGGTACTTTTATGAATCGTACAATGAACAATCAATGATAGCTGCAGGTTTAAATTTGAAATTTGTTCAGGACAATCAATCTTTATCGCAAACAGGAGTTTTAAGAGGTTTGCATTTCCAAAATCCACCTTATGCACAAGGAAAACTAGTACGAGTAATAAAAGGTGCGGTGTTGGATGTTGCTGTTGATATAAGAAAAGGCTCTGCAACTTATGGAAAACATGTTAGCATTGAATTAACAGAGCAGAACAAAACAATGTTTTGGGTTCCGGAAGGCTTTGCTCATGGTTTTTTAACTTTGAAAGACAATACCATCTTTTCATATAAATGTACGAACTATTACAACAAATCATCAGAAGATTGTTTGTTGTGGAATGACCCAACGCTTGCAATTAACTGGAGAATAAGCAACCCTCAGCTATCAGAAAAAGATAAAGAAGGAAAACTTTTTTCAAACTTTGAATCGTGCTTTAATATATAAAGCAACCATACACAACATCTGTTCGTATAAGAACTAACAAAAAATTGATATGGATAATACAAGCTACTTCATACTTATCTACATTGTCTATTTTATTTGTGCTGCATTATTATCCTTTTTAATAAATGGCATCTTTTTAAAATTCGCTTCTTCATTGGGTATTCGTAATCCATCCGATACAATTATACGATGGAGCCCAAAAGTAAAACCTGCATTAGGTGGAATTTCTTTTTATTTAATTTTTTTAATTTCTCTTGCATGCTATCCAGTATTATTTGAGCAACATCAGGCATTCTTAAATAAACAAATATTGGGATTGCTTTCGGCAAGCACCTTAGCATTTGTAATGGGCTTATCAGATGACGCTTATAACACCAAGCCTCTTTTAAAATTAACCGTACAAATTTGTTGTGCACTTATTTTAATAAGCACAGGAAACTACATTCAAATTTTTTCGGACACTATTGCAAACTATTGCTTTACTGTGTTTTGGGTTGTTGCCATTATGAATTCTATTAACATGCTC
>JAEUTT010000398.1 GCA_016787165.1 Bacteroidia bacterium
TAATTTAGTAACATTAAGTAATTACGATACTTTAATAACTCAAGCATTAAAATCAGATTATATAACCGAAAAAGATTTAGAGTCATTAAAAAAATGGCGCGAAAATCCGGCTGAATGGGGAAAATAAATTAATTTTAATTAAAATTTAAGAGCCATGTCATTAACAAAAATTGAAAGCGATAAAGTTGAAATTGCAAATTCAGCTGAAACTATTTTCACCTATTTAAGCGATTTTAACAATTTTGGCGCACTTATGCCATCACAGGTTACTAACTGGCAAAGCACAGTAGATGAATGTTCATTTACAATAAATGGCATGGCTACTATTGGCATGAAAATAATTGATAAAGCACCACATTCTAAAATAAGCATTAGTTCTAATGGTAAAGTTCCATTTGAATTTAAACTATTTGTATTGATTACCGAAAAAGATGCAAGCAATTGTGTTGGACAGCTAACATTTGAGTCGGACTTAAATCCTATGCTAAAAATGATGGTAGAAAAGCCACTGGGTAATTTTTTTAATCTGCTTGCTCAAAAAATGAAGGATATTAAATAAAACTTTGAAACATCAAAAAAAAGGCAAGCCAAATGGCTTGCCTTTTTTTGATCATTACAAATATCTATTCTGTTTCATATTCTAAACGAACAGTAATAGTAGCTGTTTTTCTTTTGGATGTAGTATTAAACGAACCGCCCCAAGAAAACTCTTCAGATGAATTTTTAGCTACAATTTGAAAAACGCCCATACTTGCATTTTTTAAATTACCAACACTACCACCTGCATTTTCTGCAATTTTTTCGGCTCTTGTACTCGCATCTTTAGTTGCTTCTGCAATCATTTCAATTTTAAGTTCAGCTAACTTTGTATAATAATACTGCGGATTATTTGAATAAAATTCAATTCCTGAATTAATCAATTCACTTACTTGTCGTGAAAGTCCTTCCACTTTATCCACTTCATTAGATTCAATTTGTATAGTTTGTCTAAGTCTGTATCCAGTAAATACAGATTTTGTTTTATTACCATAATTATCATACGCTTCATCAAATTCTTTATCAATATCCACAGCAGAAAAAACCATTTGCTCGGCAGTGATACCTTTTGAAAGCATATACTTTTTTATATCTTCTCTATCTTTATCTAGTTG
Source organism: Bacteroidia bacterium (assembly GCA_016787165.1). Lineage (GTDB taxonomy): Bacteria > Bacteroidota > Bacteroidia > 2-12-FULL-35-15 > 2-12-FULL-35-15 > 2-12-FULL-35-15. The sequence continues at coordinate 1,152 of JAEUTT010000398.1, forward strand.
TGCATAAGCATTTTTAAGATTATCACTTTTTCTGATAAATGAGCCACTCCAAACAATTAAATCAGAAGCAAAATCTTTACTACCCAAACCTGTTACTAAAATATAATTATTGGATTTATTTCTGTTTTTGAAGGCATTGGAAAATATGAATGCAGTAAACACTATGGCCAAAGCAATTACAATACTACTATAAGTTGATTTCATTTTTTATTGTTTTAATATAATAAAGATAATGTTTTTGTAATTAGAAAAAATAAAATATTATTTGTACTTCCTTAACAAGCCTTGAGTTTTTGCCAAAAATAAACTAACTTTACTCCTGTATTTTAACGCAAGCTGAAACGCGGTTAAAACTGCGTCTGGCTTCACATTACCTGCAAGTGTAAAAATGACTGAGTTAAAGACAACATGAGTAATCTTCTAGACAACTGGAGAAAAGAATGTTATTACAATTCATCTTCATTGATTCTTAAAAAAGAAATAGAATTAGACCGAAATCAGATAGACTCAGTATTTCAGATTTTTGTTGATTATTTCGGACTTAAGTATTTTGACATAACAACCCCTGAGATTGATGTAGAATCTGAATCTAGTTGGATCCATTATCTTTTAGTGAATCCTAAACGACCTGCATGTATTGCAGCTTTATTTGAAACGGCTAATATTCTCGTGTACCTTCAAACACTCAGCAAATCGACACAACGAAAATTTAAAACTTTGTTTGCCGACCCGAGACAGTTTCGCGATTTGTTTTTTGAACTTTATGTTTTTCGTCTGTTGGATTACAATAAAATTTCAAATCAAAAAAAGGCAATGGAAGGCGAAAAAGAATTGGATATTCTGTGCAACATTGACGATACAGAATTTTTGTGTGAGTGCCGGAAAATCTATGCTCCAGACGTCAACTTATTGGAAATTCAAAAATATTTCATGGAGAAGCTTTATCTCGGTTTGGGAAAACTGAATAAAGGTTTTGGCTTGATTGGAACAATTAAATTCTCGAACTTTAATGACAAGGACGCAAAAAAGAAATTTGATCAAAGGCTAACAAAATTTATTACAGAATTTAATGAGCAAACGTTTGACACGATTGACTATCATGACAAAGATGAAAATGGAGAGTTTTCAGTAATTAACTATTCCTTGGCTAATAGTGTCGAGATTGACAACAACTTTTCGCAATTTCATATTGTCTTTAAAATTATTCCTCCTTTTAACATTACACCTGGCATTCTAAATCATTATAGTGTTGACTTGAAATGCAATTTCAGTATTCCTCAGTATAAGGTAACTAGGAAACTTTTGAGCACTATAAAAGACAAGCGAGAGCAACATGCAGGGTCGAAACATATTCACAAAATTTATTTCATAGACAGCGAGACAATTCCTGAATTTTCTTTGCCAATTTTTCGAATGGGCTCTATGTTTGAAGAAGAAAAAATTCAAGAATTCTTAAATGAATTCTCAGAAAATGAAATAGTCTGTTTCATAAGACGCGAATACATGGACACTCTACCGAAAGTTTCAATTAAGGCTTTCGGGAAAAACATTAATGAAAAAGTGAAGCAACGACTAGAAAGCCTGAAGACAAACTTTGACTATCACATTGAAATGAGTTGAAGACAAACACCAGCAGGTAAAAGCGGTCTGGCGCCATGCGTGTATCTTACTCCCGATTGTTTATGAATAATTTAAAGCAAAACCAATAAAACATCTCCTTTTTTTAATTAGCTGTATTTTCATTATTTCAGTAAATTCGCATACAAACTATGTCGAACGCTTTTTTAAATACACCTATTGAATACCTCAAAAATGTTGGTCCGCAACGAGCCGATGTATTAAAAAAAGAATTGCATATTTTCACCTATCACAATTTACTTCAGCACTACCCTTTTAGGTATGTTGATCGTACTAAGTTTTATAAAATAAAAGAAATAAATGCTGATTTACCTTATGTTCAGTTAAGAGGTAAAATTACTGCTACCGAAATGGTAGGCGCCAAACGTACCAAACGTTTTGTTGCCACCTTTACCGATGAAACAGGTCGATTAGAGTTGGTATGGTTTCAAGGTGCTAAATGGATTTCAGAAAAAATAAAACCACATCTTACAAATGAATATGTAATTTTTGGTAAGCCTGCACTTTTTAATGGCAAGTTTAACATTGCTCATCCTGAAATTGAATTGGTATCGGATGAAAATACCGTATTTGCAAGTGCATTACAAGCTGTATACCACAGTACCGATAAATTAAAAGGAAAAAGTTTAGATACAAAAGGAATAGCCAAAATTATGAAAGGCTTAGTGTCGCTCATTAAAAATAATATTCCTGAATCATTATCTACTGATATTATCAATCGTTTTCAACTACTTTCAAAAGAAGAAGCTGTTAAACAAATTCATTTCCCTAAAAGCCCCGAATTGCTTAAAAAAGCAGAGTTTAGGTTAAAATTTGAAGAGCTGTTTTTTATTCAACTAAAACTTTTAAAACAAAAAAGTACACGCGAAAAAAATTACAGAGGCTTTGTATTTTCAAAAGTAGGCGATAATTTCAATACTTTTTACAATCATCATTTGCCTTTTGAACTTACCAATGCTCAAAAGCGAGTAATCAAAGAAATTCGTTTAGATATGGGAAGTGGCAAACAAATGAACCGTTTGTTACAAGGTGATGTAGGAAGTGGAAAAACATTGGTTGCATTAATGAATATGCTTATAGCATTAGACAATTCACGACCAGAAGATGGAATTCCTTTTCAAGCTTGCTTAATGGCACCTACTGAGATATTAGCCAATCAACATTTTGAAACCATTAGCACTTTATTAAAACCTTTAAATAAAAATGTTGGCATACTTACAGGATCTACCAAAACAAAAGCAAGGAGATTGTTACATGAACAGTTACAAAATGGCGAAATGCATATTCTAATTGGCACCCATGCATTACTCGAAGATGAAGTACAATTTAAAAATATTGGTTTAATAGTTATTGATGAACAACATCGTTTTGGTGTGGCTCAACGTGCAAAAATGTGGAATAAAAATTCATTAACGCCTCATGTTTTAATTATGAGTGCTACGCCTATTCCGCGTACACTTGCCATGACGCTGTATGGCGATTTAGATGTAAGTGTGATTGATGAAATGCCTCCCGGACGTAAGCCGATACAAACTGTTCATCGTTTTGATAGTAATCGTTTAAGGGTATTTGAATTTATGCGAGAACAAATTGCTATTGGCCGACAAGTATATGTTGTTTATCCGCTGATCAAAGAATCCGAAAAAATGGATTATAAAGATTTGATGGATGGCTACGAAAGTATTGTACGCGCTTTTCCACAACCTCAATATCAAGTAAGTATTGTTCACGGACAAATGAAAGCTGATGCAAAAGAGTATGAAATGCAACGATTTGTAAAAGCTGAAACACAAATTATGGTTGCTACTACTGTAATTGAAGTAGGCGTAAATGTTCCTAACGCAAGTGTGATGATTATTGAAAGTGCCGAGCGATTTGGTTTGTCCCAATTACACCAGTTAAGAGGTCGTGTTGGAAGAGGTGCCGAACAATCGTATTGTATTTTAATGACTTCACACAAACTAAGTAGTGATGGAAAATTACGTATGGATACCATGTGCCGAACAAATGATGGGTTTGAAATTGCAGATGTAGATTTAAAATTACGCGGACCGGGTGATATGTCGGGCACACAACAAAGTGGAGTGTTGGATTTACACATTGCTGATTTAGCCAAAGATGCTCAAATACTTCATGCTGCCAGAAACATGGCCATTGAATTACTTTCGGAAGATACAAATCTTGAAAAACCTGAAAATGCTACTATTGCATATCACTTTGCAATGATGGGAAAAGAACGCACAAACTGGAGTAGAATTAGTTAAAATAATTATGGTTATGAATGAATATAAATAAACAAAATGAATAATTTAAAACCAAACGAAAAAAGGGCAAAAAATGCCATTGTATTAATCTGGATTGTTTTTACTTTAGATATTGCATCATTAATTTCGGGCTATATGCAATATAATTTATTAACTGCATTTAATAATGGTGCTGAAATTTCGGCTGAAGCAGCAAATTCAAACGATATAAGAGAACGTGTTATTAATATTTTATACTTAATTGCTTATTTAATATCTTCAATAACATTCATCCTTTGGTTTAGACGAGCCTATTATAATCTTCATCAAAGGGTTTCTCCTCTTTCTAACACCGAAGGATGGGCTGCAGGCGCATGGTTTGTTCCTATCATTAGTCTTTTTAAGCCCTATCAAATTATGAAAGAATTATACATCGAAACTAAAGCTCTTTTATCAAAAAAAGGCATTACCGTTAACATCAACCTTACAACAATTAACGTATGGTGGACTATTTGGATTATCAATAACTTCATTGGACAATTTGTATTTCGCTATTCACTAAAAGCCACATCTATTGATGAACTTATTACAAGTACCGTTGCCGGAATGATAAATAATAGTGTTGGAATATTTTTAGCAATCATAACCGTAAAAGTCATTCACGACTATTCTTCCGCTGAGCCATTGCTCAATGAAATTAAAGATGAAAATGAACCAATAACAACTATTAGCTAATTGCCCTAAAGTGCCATCACACCTTCTATTGTAGCTACATCTTTGTATTTATCAATTACAGCTTCGGCACTTAACATTACTTCTTTAACTGTAATACTCATGTATTTTCCACTGCTGGATTCTTTTTGAGTAATCGTAGCTTCATCTGAAAATTTGGCTTCAATTAATGCCATTTTTTTTATTTCGGCAGGAATAATGAATTTAAACATATACACCTGTGGCCAGTTTTTATCTTCATTCAGCTTTTCACGAAGATTATTAAATTGTTCATCATTATTCATAAAGCAAAGGTATTAAATTCTATTTTTGTACATGCAAACATTTAAAATAAAAGATGAATACATCCAACTTAATCAACTTATTAAAGCTATTGGTTGGTGCGAGAATGGAGCCGATGCCAATTTACTCATTGAAAATGGTAAAATAAAAGTAAATGGTGAAGTGGAATTTAGGAAGCGAAACAAATTAATGAAGGGATTTAAAATAGATTTTAATAATCAAACTGTTGTAATAGAATAAAATGAAAAAAATAATATTTGTACTTTTTTTCTCACTCTCTTTAATAACAATTAGCATTGCACAAGAGGTTGTTTCTGAAGTAAAATTAATTGACTCTACTCCCGAAGATTTTGAATTATCCGATGCTCAATATACTGCTTGGAAAAAAATCTCAAATAACTGGCTATCGGATGATTTCGAAAAAATAAAGTTTGAACATAAAATAGAACTAAATTGCCAAACCTGTTCATCGGTGTATTTAGATGTTATCATCAAAATAAATGCGAATGGAAAATTGGAATATTATAAATTAATAAAAGGAAAAAAATGTGGCATGGAACTTACCAAACCACTTGAATTAAGGATGATGCGGAGTTTTTTCAAATATGAATATCCACCCGAATTAAGAAACGTTATTTTTAAAACACATTTAGGAACCACGTTAAAATGTTAATGATATGTTAGGATTAAAATTAGCAACCGACCCTCGCTGGGTAAATATTGTAGAAAGCAACATTGATGAAATATTAACAGACCACGCTTGGTGCGAACAAAAAGCTGCTTCAAACGGATTATCATTAATAGTAAATAACCCAAACTATCCTGAAATGGTAAGCGCGTTAATTGAGATTGTGAAAGAAGAAGTATTACATTTTGAACAGGTACACAATTTAATAAAAAAACGTGGTGGTGTTTTAGGTCGCGAACGCAAAGATGATTATGTAAATGAATTGTATAAATTCATGAAAAAAGATGGTAGCCGACAACAATCATTGGTTGACCGATTGCTTTTTTCAGCAATGATAGAAGCACGTAGCTGCGAACGTTTTAGAGTATTATCCGAAAATATTAAAGATAAAGACTTGGCTACATTTTACCGTGATTTAATGATTTCGGAAGCAGGACATTACACTACATTCATTGGTTTTGCTCGTAAATATGGCGAAGGGATTGATGTTGATAAACGATGGAAAGAATGGTTAGAATACGAAGCCAGTATCATGAAAAACTACGGAAAAAGAGAAACTGTACACGGTTAAAAAATTCTATTTGAGATTGTTCAAATATGTTCCACCGCCAATATGCTCCTGTGATTTGTTTCTAGGTATAGATAACGATTGCCACTGCTCATTTTTAATTTGTTTTGCCAAAAACACGATTTGGCCAACATGATACGAATAATGAGCTATTTGTCGGTTTAACGCTTGAAAGACAGTCAACCCTTCGCCCCGAATAGTAACTGTTTTTATCAAATCATTGGCTGTTAATGAGTTTAAAGTATTAAAAAGTATTGTCCAGCCTTTTTCCCAAGCCATTAATAATTCTTCCCGTGTTTCGGTTCCAGATACAAATTCAGCATCTCTATTTCGAGTTTCCTTTTCTCCATCTGTAATTAAAAAATCAGTCCAACGCGATACCATATTTCCACTCATATGTTTGATAATAACAGCAATAGAGTTCGACTCTTTATGAGGTGAATAATGAAAGTGAGATGTATCGGACAATTGAGAAAATGATTTTTCGGCAAGTGTTTTATAATTTTTAAAAACACCTATTGTATTTTCTAAAATATGATTTTCTAACTCCATTTAAAGCGTTGCTTTGGTAGCTTTTTTATAAAAGCTATTTACATCAAAACTGATAGAAAAATTATTGGTAGCACCCGCCAGGTGATATTGTGCTCTTCCATAACTAAAATGAAACTTATAAATTCTGAAGCCAAAACCGAATGAAAATCCTGTCATG
>JAEUTT010000422.1 GCA_016787165.1 Bacteroidia bacterium
CTATCAGTTCAAAACAGAATGATTGCTGATGTACCATTAGGAACTTTTTTAAGTGGAGGAATTGACTCATCTATTATTACAGCTATTGCAGCAAAACACACAAAACACCTAAATACATTTTCAATAGGTTATAAAGATGAACCATTATTTGATGAAACTGCATTTGCGAAATTAGTCGCTAAAAAACATCATACCAATCATACGGTATTTGAATTAACTAACAATGATTTATACGCAAATCTTCATCAAGTATTAGATTACATTGATGAACCATTTGCCGACTCATCAGCATTAGCTGTAAATATTTTGAGCATGCATACTAAAAAACATGTAACCGTTGCCTTGTCGGGCGATGGAGCAGATGAATTATTTGCAGGTTATAATAAACATGCTGCTGAGTTAAAAGTACGTCACCGAAATTTTACAAGTAAACTAGTAAAAGTAAGCCATCCTATTTTAAAACAATTGCCTAAATCAAGAAATACTAGAGCAGGAAATAAAATCAGGCAACTCCAAAAATTTGCTGAAGGAATGAAATTGAGTCCCCAAGAACGATACTGGCAATGGGCAAAGTGGGCGGGATTCGACAAAAAACAAATATTCTCAAACAATTATTTAAAAAACGAAAATGATTTTTCTGATTATACATCACGAAAAAATGAATTGTTAAAACATATTAATTCTGATTATAATTCAGTATTACTTACCGATATGATTCTTGTTTTGGAAAATGATATGTTAGTAAAGGTAGACCGAATGAGTATGAGTCAGAGTTTAGAAGTTAGAGTTCCTTTTTTAGATCATAAAGTGGTTGATTTTGCTTTTTCTCTTCCATCCGATTTTAAAATTGACAATCAACAAAGAAAAAAAATACTCATCGACTCATTTAAAAAAGAATTGCCAAATGAGCTATTACAAAGAGGCAAAAAAGGTTTTGAAGTACCATTGCTTAAATGGTTTAAAACAGATTTAAAATCAATGATTAGTAATGATTTATTAGCAGATGATTTTATCATTGAACAAAATATATTTAATTTAGAAACGATAAAAAAACTAAAACAACAATTGTTTAGTTCGAACCCTAATGATGCTGTAGAAAAAGTTTGGGCATTGATTGTTTTTCAATATTGGTGGAAAAAATATGTCAGCTAAAGAAGATAAAATAAAAATATTACGCATCATTAACCGCTTTAATTTAGGTGGACCAACTTATAATGTAGCTTATTTAAGCAAATATCTTTCTTCGGATTTTGAAACACTACTGGTAGGTGGAGCAAAAGATGAATCAGAAGAAAGCTCTGATTTTATTGTAACAAACCTAGGATTAAAACCTGTTATCGTTGAAGAAATGAAGCGAGAAATAGATTTCAAAAATGATTATATCGCCTATAAAAAAATAAAAAAAATAATTCAGGATTATCAACCCGATATTGTTCATACACATGCCTCAAAAGCAGGAACAATTGGAAGACTAGCCGCTTCATCATGCAATGTACCTATTATTATACATACATTTCACGGACATGTTTTTCATTCTTATTTTGGTAAATTA
>JAEUTT010000460.1 GCA_016787165.1 Bacteroidia bacterium
GTTCACAAGCCCCACAATTTATGCATTCATCAGTAATCTTAATTGCCATAATTTTTGATTTGTTTTTTTACAAAGTTAATTATTTTTTTCTTTTATCAATTTAGCTCAAGGTATCCGTTATCTTTTTCCCTTCGTCTTCTATTGTACTTGTAATTTTTTTGCTTTGTTGCTGAATAGAATTATTTGCTTTAGTAATTTCTGATTGTATTTCAGATGCATGCTTTTTTATTTCATCGGTTAAACCACCCGTATTTTTTTGTATTTCATTTTGAATTTGCTCTTTTGCATCATTCAGCTCTCGTAATCCTTTTCCTAATCCTTTTGCTATACCCGGCAATTTATCTGAACCAAAAAGCATTAGCATAACAATAACGATTAGGAATATTTCCCCGCCACCCATGTTTAAAAGTAAAAATGTTGAATGTAGTACCATTTGCTTTTTGCTGACACAAAGTTACCAAAAAAAACAAACCCAATAAATTTCTTTATTGGGTTTGTTTGAATCGAATTATATATTCTTACTTGTCGTCTTCTTTTTTGTCTCTTTCTAAGTCTATTACAATTGGAGTTGCAATACAGATAGAAGAATAAGTACCTACAACAATACCAATCATTAAGGCAAATGCAAATCCTCTAATTGTTTCTCCACCAAAAGCAAAGATGGCAAACATTACAAAGAAAATAGTTAATGCAGTATTGATAGTACGGCTCAAAGTACTGTTCAAAGCAAAGTTGATTACTCGTTCTCTTTCATGCTTGTCTAAATCTGATTTGTTACGTTCAGTTAAATATTCGCGAATACGGTCAAATACAACTACGCTATCCACCATTGAATAACTCATTACCGTTAAAATAGCAGCAATAAAGTCTTGAGTGATTTCTAATGAAAAAGGTAATATACCATCAAAAATAACATAGATAGAAAGTACGATTGCAACATCATGGAACAATGCCACCACAGAACCTAAACCATATTGCCATTTTTTAAATCGGATGAAAATAAATACAAACATTACTAAACACGAAAGTAATACTGCCCAAACCGCTTTTTCTTTAATATCGCGAGAAACTGTTTCTCCCACTTTTTGAGAACTCATAATCTGGTATTTAGTTCCCAAAGTATTCAAACCTTCAGTTAATTTGGTTTCCACATTCGCTTCTGCATTGTCAGATTCGTCACCAATTAAATAAGTAGTAGTAATACGTTGTTGAGTACTTTCACCGTATGTTTTAACTTCTGGCGCTTCACCAAAAGTTACTTCTAAAGCATTGCGTACTTCTTCGGTTGGTTTTACATCATCAAAACGAACAACATAGGAACGCCCACCTTTAAAATCTACACCTAAACTAAATCCACCTTTCATTACATAAGCAATTACACCTGCTGTAATTACTAATGTTGAGAAGATATAATAGTATTTACGTTTTCCAACAAAGTTGATGTTGATTTTTTTGAATGCCCCATCTGTAAATTTATTTGAGAACGGAATGGCTTTGTTTTTAGATAACCAACGGTCAAATACTAAACGAGTGATAAAAATAGCACAGAACAGTGATGAAACGATACCTATCATTAATGTGGTTGCAAACCCTTGAATTGGTCCAGAACCAAACACAAATAAGATGATACCTAATAACAAACCTGTGATATGAGAGTCAATAACTGAAGACATGGCATTTTTAAAACCTTCTTTTATTGCAACAGCAGTTGTTTTTCCTAATGCGAGCTCCTCTCTAATACGTTCAAAAATTAAAATGTTAGCATCTACTGACATAGCAATTGTTAACACGATACCGGCAATGCCAGGTAAGGTAAGCACTGCGCCAAATGATGCCAAGATACCTATTACAAAGAAGTTATTGATTACCATTGCTAAATCGGCAACCCAACCTGCTTTACTGTAATAAAAGCCCATGAATAAAAGAACCAATAACAATGCAATGATTGTAGAAATAAATCCTTTGCTAATAGCTTCGGCACCTAATGTAGGTCCAACAACTGTTTCTTCAACAATTTTTGCAGGTGCAGGTAATTTACCTGCTTTTAAAATATTTACTAAATCGTCTGCTTCTTGAATAGTGAAATTTCCTGTGATAGATGAACTACCTCCTGCAATCTCTCCTTGAACTGTAGGGAAAGAATAAACGCTATTATCTAAAACAATAGCAATTGATTTTCCGATATTCTCTTTTGTTAATCTTTTCCAAATGTTCGCAGCATCTGTTTTCATGCTCATTGAAATAGAAGGAGAGCCTGAACCTTGCTCAAATTGTTTACGAGCATCACTGATAATATCCCCTGATAAAGGAGCTTTTCCATCACGACTAGTAGAACGGATAGCAATTAATTGCAATGTAGTTTCTTCTTTGTCGATAGCTTTAAAACTCCATAAAAATTTACTTTTTGGAGGGAAAACACTTTTGATTTTAGGGTTGTTAAAGAATGCATTGATTTTTCCGGTGTCTTTTACTAAAGCATAACCAACAACTGGCCCTTGACCTAATACCGGTTGTCCTTGTTCATTACGACCAACTGCAGCACTTAATAATGCAAATAAAGGATTTTCTTTACGCATTTTTGCCAATGTATCAGCTGATGTTTCACCTAATTTATTGGTGGTGTCTTTTGTGTCTGTACCTAATTGAGATGCTAAGCTAGTTGTTGTAGTGTCCTTATTTACAGCAGTAGTAGAATCTGTTTTAATGGTTGTAGTGATTGTAGCATCACCATTGGAAGTAGAATCTTCAATAGGAGTTAAAATTTCTTTTAGTCGAGTATTGGCAGTTTCTAATAATGGATAAATTTCACTATTATCGTATGTTTCCCAGAATTCAAGGTTTGCACTTCCTTGTAATAATTTACGAACACGCGCTTTATCGGTAACACCGGGTAATTCAATTAAAATTCTACCAGATGAAGCTAAACGCTGAATGTTTGGAGTGCTTACACCAAATTTATCGATACGTGCACGTAGTGTGTTTTCAGAAGTAGCAATTGCTTCTTCAATTCTTTCACGTAAAAATTTTAATACTTCTTCATCAGAAGTGTTAAATTCTATTTTACCTTTTAGTTCAACAGTTTGAAAGTTTAATGCAAGTTTACCGTTTGGATTTG
>JAEUTT010000473.1 GCA_016787165.1 Bacteroidia bacterium
CCAAGAGATGAACATCACACCTTGCTTTCTGCCGATTATTCACAAATAGAGTTGCGCATCATTGCCGAACTAAGTGGTGATGAAGGGATGATTGAAGCATTTCAAATGGGACAAGATATTCATGCTGCTACTGCTGCAAAAGTGTACAATGTATATTTAGATGACGTTACATCCGATATGCGTAGAAATGCTAAAATGGTAAACTTTGGAATTATTTATGGCATATCGGCATTTGGTTTATCAGAACGATTAAATATTCCAAGAAAAGAAGCTGCGGCAATCATTGAAAATTATTTTCAAAAATATCCACGCATAAAATCATACATGGATGAAAGCATTGAATTAGCAAAAGAAAAAGGATACGTAGAAACAATTATGGGACGAAGAAGGTACTTACGAGATATTAATTCAAGCAATCATACTGTTAGAGGATTTGCAGAGCGAAATGCGATAAATGCACCAATTCAAGGTAGCGCTGCCGACATGATTAAAATTGCAATGATAAATATTCATCATGATTTTAAAACACAAAACATACAGTCAAAAATGATTTTGCAAGTACATGATGAATTGGTTTTTGATGTTTTAAATGAAGAAATGGATAAAGTAAAACACATTATTTCGCACCGCATGAAAACAGCAATACCAACATTAAAAGTTCCAATGGAAATAGGTTTGGGAACCGGTCACAATTGGCTAGAAGCGCATTAGTTTTAAAAGTGACCCCGAGAGGATTCGAACCTCCAACCTGCAGAACCGGAATCTGCCATTCTATCCAGTTGAACTACGGAGCCATTTTAATGCGCAAATATAATTAATATAAGTTTCAGCTTTTTTAAAAATAAATACAATAAATTGAGTACTTTTAGGTTGTATTTCCGGAAATTAGCTGATAAGAGAATATGAAAAAATTAGTACTTCTTTACATTGTTGCATTAACTTCAATAACTATAACTGCACAAACTACTGCCATTGGCGAATGGAAAGAACATTTATCCTATCAAAGTGCAGTATCTGTAGCCGAAGGAAATGGAAAAGTATTTTGTGCTACCAAAGGTGGTTTGTTTACGCTCAAAAAAGGGGATAATTCACTCGAACGCTTAACTAAAATTAACGGTTTGTCGGATGTTGAACCTACCGTTGTTAATTTTAACCGACAAAATAATAAACTAATCATTTCCTATAAAAATTCCAATATTGATATTATTGACGCTTCTGGATCAATTTATAACATCTCCGATATTAAACGCAAAAACATTGTTGGTAATAAAGGAATCAATAACATTTTCATTGAAAATCAATATGCTTATTTAGCTTGCGGATTTGGAATTGTCGTGATTGACATGGATCGATTAGAAGTAAAAGATACTTACTACATTGGAGTAAATGCAACAAACGTAAATGTAAGAGATATTACAACTGATGGAAATTATTTTTATGCAGCAAGTAACTTAGGAATTTTTAAAGCATTAAAAACTAGCAATTTGGCCAACTTTATCAATTGGTCGTTAATACCAATGCCAGGTTTACCTGTAGGCACTTACAATACAGTTGCGTACATCAATGGAAAATTGATAACTAATTTTTCAAAAGTAATTACCAGCAATCAATACTATGCCGATACCATGTATTACTACAATGGCTCAACATGGAATTATTTTACAGTGCCAAGCTCATACGTAATTAATGCCATTAGAAATTGTAACAATACCTTAGTAGTTTCATTTGAAGGTGTAGTTTTGACCTATGACGAAAATTTTAATAACAATGGCTATTACGGTAGCTATGTAAACGGAACATCGGCAAGCAAATTTGGAATCATGGATCAAGCTAACAATGTTTGGATTGCCGATGATAAATTTGGTTTAGTATCATGGCAAGTAGCTGCTGGTTATTTTGAAACACACAAACCTAACGGACCTGGAAGTATTAACTTAAATGCAATAAGCATTAAAGATGGTAATATGTATGTTGCACCAGGCAGTAATATAAGCGGAAGTGCTTATTACATTGATGGCGTTTATCAATATTCGAATGACAATTGGACACAAATAAAAGGAAATTACCCAGGCATTGTAAATCTTGACACAATATATGATATAGTAAACGTATTAATTGACCAAAACAATCCTAAACATTTTTATGCCGCTTCATGGAAAAATGGAGTGATTGAATTTTTAAATGGTACACCAATTAAATTATACAACGAATTAAATAGTAGTCTACAAGGCTTGGGCTTAAATGGATTTGACCCTATTTGGTGTCAAGGTTTAGCTCAAGATAGCGATAATAATATTTGGGTAACCAACTCCGAAGTACAAAGCCCATTATCGGTAAAAAGAGCAAATGGGACTTGGCAATCTTTCGACTTCTCTGCAATCACAGGGGCAAAACCAAGAATGGCAAATATTATTGTAGATAAAAACAATCAAAAATGGATGCCCCTTCCCTTTCCTACCAATGGAATTTTAGTTTTTAAAGGAGGTACTACAAGCACACCAAACAGTAGTAATACTAAAAAACTTTCAACACTTGCTGGAAATGGTGGACTTCCTAGCCCTTCGGTTACTTGTATAACCGAAGATGCGGATGGAGAAATTTGGATAGGAACCGATAAAGGTATTGCTGTTTTTTATTCACCCGAAAATGTATTTACAAATCAAAATTTTGATGCACAACAAATTTTGATTGAACAAGATGGACATGTGCAAATTTTATTAGAAACTGAACTTATACAAGATATTGCTATTGATGCAGCAAACAGAAAATGGATTGCGACAGCAAATTCAGGAGTATTTTTAATGTCGGCTGATGGAACCAAACAAATTCATCACTTTAACGAAAGTAATAGTCCACTATATACCAATAATGTTAGAAAAATAACTATCGACCACAGTACTGGCGAAGTATACTTTGGAACTTCGAAAGGAATACTTTCATATAGAGGAACAGCCACTCAAGGTTTTGAGGATTTTACAGATGTGTACGCATTTCCAAATCCTGTACGCGAAAACTATGATGGCCCTATTGCTATCAAAGGACTCATCAATAACACAACAGTTAAAATAACTGATATAAGCGGACAATTAGTTTATGAAACAAAATCGGAAGGTGGACAAGCACTATGGTACGGTAAAAATTTTGAAGGAAGAAGAGTGAGCACCGGTGTATACATGGTATTTTTAACCAATGAAGATGGCTCTAAAAAAATGGCTACAAAAATCTTACTTATTAATTAAAATAACACATTACAAAAAAGCACAATGCCTCAATTTCTGATTGAGGCATTTTTATAAAAACCTATGAAATCATCATATCAAACATTAGAAAAATTAGTTTCCATTGATTCGCCAACTGGATACACCCAAGAAGCTTGTAGGTATATCTTTGATTTATTAAAAAGTTATGGCTACAAACCCGAATATACAAACAAAGGTGCTGTAAAATGCGCTCTTGGTAAAAATCCTACTTTAGCAATTGCTGCTCACGTGGATACTTTAGGCGCCATCGTTTCAGGTGTAAAAAGTAATGGAACTTTAAATTTTTCATCGTTAGGTGGATTACAATTAGTAAGTGCTGAAGGTGAATATGTGAAAATAATTACCATGAAAGGAAAAGTATATACTGGTACATTATTGCTAAACAACCCATCATCACATGCAAACAATTTAAGAGAAGATACTAAACGAAATTATGACACTATGCATATTCGCTTAGATGAAGAAGTATATTCTAAAAAAGATGTAGAAAAATTAGGAATTAACACTGGAGATATTATTTGCTTTGAACCACGCTATAGAGAATACACAAACGGATTTATCAAATCACGCTTTATGGATAACAAAGCGGGATGTTACGTTTTATTTGAAATAGCCAAAAGATTAAAAGAAAAAAAACAGGAACTGCCTGTTGAATTATTCTTCTCTAACTATGAAGAGGTAGGACATGGAGGAACAGTAGGTTACTCTGCTAACATCAATGAACTTTTAGTAATCGATATGGGGGTATTAGGCGATGCTTGCGAAGGCAATGAAGTAAGCTGTTCTATTTGTGTAAAAGATTCATCCGGACCTTACGATTATAATTTCAGAAAAACGCTAGTTGAACTTTCCGAAAAAAATAAAATTCCGTATAAATTAGATGTTTATCCATATTACGGTTCTGATGGTTCTGCAGCTTTGCGTGCAGGAAAAGATTTTAGAGTAGCTTTAATCGGACCGGGAGTTGCAGCTTCCCATGGTGTAGAACGTACACATAAAAAAGGAATTGAAGCAACAATTGATCTTTGCTTGGCCTACATAAAATATTCATTCAAATAAATGCAAGTAAAAAAAAACATCCTCGCTTTTTTATTTTTTTCGAATATCCTTATGGCTCAATCCGATAAATCTATTGATATAGGTTTATCACTTATTTCAAAAAAAAACTACAAAGAAGCACTCGTATTTTTTAACGACTTTATTTCAAAAAATAAAAATAATGCTGATGGCTATTATCATCGTGCTATTGTATACACTGCCCTAAATGAAAACGACAATGCTATCAAAGATTATTCATCTGCAATTAAAATAAATCCTTCAAATACTAATTCTTATATTAATAGAGGAACACTTTATAGTCAAGAAACAAAATATCTTGAAGCCCTATCGGATTATAATAAAGCGATAGAACTTGCACCTCAAACACCCGAAATTTATAACAACAGAGGCTATTTATATAGCTTACAAAACAAGCATGAAGAAGCTTTAAAAGATTACAACAAAGCTATTGAACTTAAACCAACATACGATAAAGCCTACTTCAATAAAGCAATGAGTTTTAGTAACATGGGCGATAAAAAAGCAGCCATACTTATTCTTGATCAATTTATAAACATTGTTCCTACTTCATCAGAAGCCTATTTAAATAGAGCCACTGAATATTTATCAATCCGAAATTATGAAGCCGCTTTGTATGATTTTAATAAAGGTATTACATTAAACCCAAATGATGCCAAAGCCTACTTACAAAGAAGCAAATTAAAAGATGAATTAGGTGATGATATAGGTGCAGTAGAAGATTGTAGACTAGGACTTAAACTCGCACCAAGCAATCATGAATTATATTATTACAAAGCAAGAGCTGAATATGATTTACCAAATTACATTTCCGTTATTGAAGATTGTTCAAACGCGATAAAACTTAAAAAAGATTTTTATGAAGCGTATATATTAAGAGCAAATGCTTACGACTATTTACTATTATATGAAGAAGCTTTAAAAGACTACAACAAAGCAATTGAGCTTAAGCCAAAAGAAATTGAGCCTTTTATTCAGCGTTCGATTGCAAGAGCTGCTAAAAAAGATTATGTAGGTGCACTATCCGATTTAAACAAAGCACTCGTCCTTCAGCCAAATAATGCCGAATTATATAATCGCAAAGCCAACATATATACAACTCTTAAAAGATACAAAGAAGCTATTCCTGATGTTTCGAAATGTATCGAACTACAACCCGACACAGCGTTTCATTATTACTACCGAGCATTATTAAAAGATAGTATCACAGATAAAAATGGTGCTTGCGCTGATATGCTTGAGGCATTTAACAAAAAATCGATACAAGCATTTTTATACATTTTAAAAAACTGTCCCACTTATGCAACTACAAAAACATTTCAAGGGTTAAACTATTTATACCTTGGTATAGAAAAAGAAAACAAAAATGACATAAATGGAGCAATTGAATTATATAACAAAGCTATAGAACTTATTCCAGATAGCTCACAAGTATATTACAGCAGAGGAAAAGCAAAACGAAAACAAGGGAATTATAATGATGCAATACAAGATTACAACATAGCAATTAAGTTAAATCCTAAATTAAATGATGTCATCGTATCAAGAGCAATTGCGAAAACACTGGTTGGAGATAAAAAAGGAGCAATGAATGATTACAACTTAAGCATAGAAATAAATCCAAATTATGAAATAGCTTATTATAACAGAGGTTTATTATACCAAGAAGAAAAAAATATTTCATTTGCATTAACAGATTTTAGCAAGGCAATTGAAATAAATCCTAATTATTTGAAAGCAATTTTAGCTTGTGCCGAGATTCAAGAAATACTTGGCAATAAA
>JAEUTT010000483.1 GCA_016787165.1 Bacteroidia bacterium
TAATTGTTTATTGGGTTGATCTAACAATACGATATAACAACCTGTGCTCACCGGAACTATGGATTTGCTAAATTCGACTGAATTCATTTTTTCTTGATAAATAAGCTGTCCGATTGAATTATAAATAGTTAAAGTAATTGGCTTTTGTAACTCACCTGAATAATTCACACTAAGTACATTGTTCTGTTGAAAAACTGAAAATTTTTCAAATTCATTTTCATTCGTATCCCCAATAGAAGTAACCATTTGAAAAACTTCTACTTCTTGTACAATTGTGGAGCTACAAATACTATCCATAGCTATTAAGGTTACTTGGTATATTCCATTCGAATTATATTGATATGTCGGATGAATATTGATAGAATCTGTAGAGCCATCGCCAAACTGCCATACGTAATTTTCAGCATTTACTGAATTATTTACAAACTCAAGTGTTGTTGCATTTATAAAATTGAATGTAAAATCAGCAACAATAGTAGGAGGTTGAGTAATTGTAATGTAATTTGTGTCTGGAGCAGAATATGCAGAATACGTTTCCACAATATAATTACCAATTGAAAGGTTGGTAAACTCAATTAATTCGTTTATGTAAAAAGCCACTTGAAGTGTATCTCCTACACTATTTTTTAAATAGGTATCAAAATTAACATTACCAGGCTTTTGTACGTTTATAGTTCCGTTTTGAAAAGCATTGCATGACACATTTGTTGAAAATAGTACAGTAGGAGGTGAAAAATGTAATACAAAACGACTTGGACTCAATACAGAGGTTGCAGAAATGTTTAATGTTATAGATGCATTGTCTTTAAAAAAATATACATTACCTGTATATTTGTCTTCCAACATTATGCTTGTTCCTTCTGTAAATAAGCCTATTTCATACGCTTGAATAGTATATATTCCCGCAGTAACTATTTTTAGAAACAGCTCTACTTCTTTTTTGCCAGTTAAATTAGGAAATGCATTGATAGATAAATCCGAAACAGAATCTGTTTTAGTAAATATAGCTGGTATATTCGGATTACTAGAAAACAATTTCCATGCATCGTAATCAAAATCAAAATTATCGGTTGCACCATCTAAAAACCGAACGACTGTTTCGTCAGAATAGGTAGTATTAGATATTTTTACTTTTAAGGCATCGTTAATCGAAAACGACTTTTCAACTAAACAACCTATTATTAGCAATGCGAGAAATATTCGCTTAACTAACTTACTTTTTGTTAACTGATTCATATTTATATGTTTTAATGATTATTAATGAGTTAATAACACTGCAAACATATTCTACAAACCACAGCTCCAAAACCCTACTTCAATCTTACAATTACAGATGTTAGATTTTGTAAGATTTTGTAATAAAAATGCTTATAAAACTTGTTGATAACATAAAAAAATACATGACAATAATCATTTTTAAATTTATTTCTATTATATTTGTTAGTAGGATAGAATTATGAGAAAACCAATTAAAAGCAAAAAAAATTCCAAACATAAAATCGTTATGCTTATTGACGATAATGATTTAGATAATATTATCAATCAAAAAGTGATTGAAGGTAATAGTTTTGCTGAGATTGTTT
>JAEUTT010000495.1 GCA_016787165.1 Bacteroidia bacterium
TAATTGTTCGAAAAAGCGAAGATGTGCTGGCATAGGATAATCCATTTCATAATCCCAAGCCATTAGCATTGCATTGATACACTTAAAAAAATAATCGCGGTAAAAACTGATGAGTACCAGTGAACAAATAACGGTGAATAAAAAAAAGTAGTTGCGTTTTTTTTGCATGTTATTTTCCTACAATCACAAATTCAGTTCTTCTGTTTTTTCTTCTTCCTTCTTCGCTGGAGTTATCAGCAATAGGATACATTGCTCCAAATCCTTTAAAAGCAATTAAGCGTTTTTCATCTATCCCTTTGTCGAGTAGTTTGTCGCGAACGGTAAATGCGCGGTCGGTTGAAAGTGCAGTATTGTCTTTTGGATTACCAACATTATCTGTATGTCCATGAATTTCAATTTTTATTTTAGGATTCGCTTTCAAAAATTCAACAAATTCATCAATCACAATCATTGAACGAGGATCGAGCTCTGCCGAATTGGTTTTATAGTAAATATTATCCAACAAATATTTTTTGCCAATAGCAATCGTGTCTGCTTCAATGTTTGCTACTGTAATTGGTTTGGTGTTTTTAATTGAATCTTTTAATACCAATTGTGAGCTGAATGCATAATTGTCTTGTTTAACGGTAATGATTAAGTCGTTTTTTTGTTTGGCAGTTACTACTACAGCATAATCACCTGTTGTAGAATCAACCACAGCTTGTGTTACTTTTTGGGTAACAGCATCTTTTACTTCAACGGTAAAACTTTTCATTTCCTTTTGAGCTTTATCTTCTATTTTACCTTTAATGAAAGCTATATCTTGAGGACGAGCTTCTTTATATAATTCAAATGAAAACAAATCATATTTACCTACTGAGCGTCCTTTGGTTCGGTTGGGTTCATTGGAAGCAAAGTAGCCCAATTTACCATCGGTACTTACAAAAAAGCCTAAATCATCACCCACAGTATTGATAGGAATACCTATGTTTTTAGGTTCAGACCATTTTCCATCTTCTCCTTTTCGTGAATAAAAAATATCGAAACCACCAATGCCAGGGTGTCCATCAGATGAGAAGTACATGGTTTCAAAATCGGAGTGAATAAAAGGGGATTTTTCATCGTAAGGCGTGTTAATTGTTGGACCTAAATTTTCGGGCTTACTCCATAATCCTGTTGTTTTATCTTTAATTGTTTTATATAAATCTACACCACCTCTTCCTCCTTTTCTGTCGCTTGAAAAATACAATGTAATACCATCAGATGCTAAGCTAGGTTGAGAATCCCAGTAAATAGGATCATTTATGCCTTCCACTTTTTTTATTTCTGTCCATTCGCCATTTACAAAATCGGAATAATAAATATCGCAATTAGCTTGTGCTCCTCCTTCATCTTTACAGATAGTAAAATACAAATGTTTATTATCGATACTCATGGTTGCACCACCTTGTCCGCCCGATTTATTAAATGGGTATGGCATTCTGTTTCCTTTTGTAAACTGTCCGGTAGTTTTTTCACGCTTGCTATAGCTAAATAGCTCAATTTCTTTATCACTTTCAAAAACTTCATTTTTACTTTTGTATGGCGATTTTCGTGTAAATAAAATCATTTCATCGTCTGCAGTTATGATAGGAAGGTATTCATCTTGTTCGGTGCAAACACCAGCAACAGGAGTTGGTTCAAAAGGAACAATGTTTTTGTAAATTTCGCCATACACTTTTGCATAGCGTTGCATTTTTTTTGCTTGATTCAAGTAAGCATCATAATTTTTATCAAACTTGGTATCATCATCGCTTTTAAAGTTTAAGAACTCTTTTAAATACTTTGCGGCATCTTCCCATTTTTCTTCTTCATAATAAATGAAGCCTAGGTAATAAGTGAGGTTTGAGTGGTATTTAGGACAAGCATCGTACACTTTTTTTAGGTAGGGTTCAACAGGTTTGAATGCCTTATCTTCATAGATTAATGTTTTTATTCGTTCCATTGCAAATGCAAAGTTGGCGTCCACATAGTCGGGTTCCATCTCAATGGCTTGTTGTAAAAATTTAAGTCGCTCTTCTTTCTTGTTTTTTTTATCAATTCCTTGCTCGTATAATTTTTTTGCTTTTTTATTGTCAATTTCTTGGCATACTTTCTCGTCTTGAGCTATCCCAATGTAATAGCTAAATGCAAAAACAATTGTTAGAAAATAAATTTTAATATTCATGCTGTACTATTTATTGAATGGCTACAATTATTAAACCATTATAAAGTTTGATTGAGTAATGTTCCGCTTTCTACTAATTTTTGTAGGTAGGGATCATATACTACATCTTTCATTAAGTTAATATGTCCTACGTGATGACAATCGGTTCCCACAAACGAAATCATATTTTTGTCAATCATTTGTTCTGCTATTTTTTTTGTAGAAATAGAATAATATCCTGTTAATGAATTAATATTCAT
>JAEUTT010000003.1 GCA_016787165.1 Bacteroidia bacterium
TTTAATCTATAACAAATAAAGTATGAGGAATGAATCAAATCATAGATTACTAATAACAACTGTGTTATTTGAATTACTGGATAAAAAGCTTATAGAACATCCTTATCAGGTTGCAATTGGTAAAATAAATACAAAAGATAAAACTGGTAAGTATGAGTATTTTTCTACAGATGCATTCCCAATTCTCAATTATATGCATCCAGTATTAGAGGCGTCAAAAGTATATGAGGACGAATTAGAAATCCTCACTAATGTTGCAAGGAGGCAAATTATTAATAATTCAATTTTTTCATCAATTGACAAAAAGCAACAGATGATAAAACTGAATTATGAAAGAATTAGATGCATTTGTACGCCAAATAGTGTTTCCAATGATTTTTTTATTGATTGTTTAAAGCACAATAAGTCACATGTAGGGAAAAATCTTACTGGCACTATTTTGAGCTATTTAAGTAATGAAGCTCCCGAATACAAACTTTTATGTGATTTGGAAAAGGCTTTATTTTTATGGGGCAATAACTCCTATTATTTGTGCACATTTTATAATTACAAAGATTATACAGACGCTGAGGCTTATATTTTCATTGTGTTTTGTCAGCAACGACATAGTACAATAATTGCGGAAATAGTAAGGTCGGCAATAAGTAAAAGTACAGATGCAGAGTTACTTGAAAATATTGATGAGCATTATCAAAGTTATATTAAACAGGAATCTATAAAGGAGGCAAACGTAATTGATTGGGTTACTAAATTAGAAAGTCAGTTAAATGAAAACATTAAAAATAACAGCACAGTTGCACTAAATAGGGAAGGGTGGAATAGCGCTTTTAATTTATTCAACGAGAAAAAAAAATTTGTTACTGAATTAAATGGAGAAAGTCTTTTTAGAATGGCTGAATCGGCGCACTCAAGTGATTTTATGAAAGAGATAAATAAATTAAAGTAATGAAGTACTGGATAAAGTCATACTGGCAATTTTTAGTTTCGATGCTAAAGTATATGTGGCACATTTTTTTCAGTATAAAAGATTATACAAATGAATGGGCATCCTTTGTAAAGAGGGATATTTTGCAATACGACTATATGCGTAATGCTCTAATCTCAATAACCACAAGTTATCTAATCACCATTCTTGTAAAGTTAGATTCACTTGTGTCTCTTGAATTGACAGTTACTTTATTGTTGTCATGGTTTCTACTTTTTTTAAGTACATTACTATTTATGAAAATTTTTTTTGTATTACGAAATTCTGAGGAAGGATGGAAGACTACGAATAGATCAATAGGTATTGAGTTGTTTAAAGTCAAGGAGTCCTTATTAAAAATTAAGTTATCCGAAAAGGAAACCCTAAGGCTCAACGAAAATGAAGCTGCGATAATTGAATTGAAATCAAAACGTTGGATAAGCCTAATTCGCTTGTTTATATTATTTGTTATCGCAAGCATTTCATTGTTAATTTTTTCCTCAGTAGGAGGATTTTATATGAAAAAATATTCAAGTACTTCAGGAAATGAAATTGAGAGTATGTCTTTTATTAAAAATAAAATTGATAGCCTCGCATTAAAAATAGATGCAAATCAACTAGATCGGAATATAGAATTTGATTCTTTGCGTTATTCATTTCAGGTTTTGGAAGCAAAAATTTCAAATATTACAGCTGAAGGTAGTAGTAAAAGGGCAATTAAGTAATGCAAATTGTATTAAATATATTAGTTCTCGCTTCATTGATATCTTTACTCTCATTATCAGTAAGCATAAAATATTATTGCGTTAAGTTTTTTGATTTATCTCATGCAGCAATAATTTCTGTCTCTGCATACTTCGTTTTACT
The DNA here is from genome assembly GCA_016787165.1 of Bacteroidia bacterium. Taxonomy (GTDB): domain Bacteria; phylum Bacteroidota; class Bacteroidia; order 2-12-FULL-35-15; family 2-12-FULL-35-15; genus 2-12-FULL-35-15. The sequence continues at coordinate 1,832 of JAEUTT010000003.1, forward strand.
TTTCAACAACAAATTTTCTATTTCATTTTCGGTTTCATTTGGGTTTGCAATTGCCTCAGCCATATTAATAGGCATAGGCTGTGAGATTTTGATTTACCGCCAAATGAGAAAAAGGAATGTTTCGTCATTAGCTTATCTCATTGCCTCTATTGGTTTATATGTCGTTTTGCAGAATTCTATTTCACTTTTTTTTGGGGATGATACTGAAATCATCAATACAGCACAAGTTAAAGTAGGTAATCAGATTTTTGGTGCATACATTACTACTATCCAAATCATAATTTTGTTTGGTTCAATTGCTTTGTCTATTGCCGTCAACTTGTTTTTGCATTACACTGCTACGGGTAAATCAATTCGGGCAGTTGCAAGTAACCCCGAGCTCTGCAATATTTACGGTATCTCATCCAACAAAATAATTCTTATTGCCTTTGTCATCGGTTCAGGATTGGCAGCCATAGCCGGAATACTTTCAGCAATGGACACCAACATGACGCCTACTTTCGGTTTCAACCTTTTACTTTACGGAGTTGTGGCAATGATTATTGGAGGTGTGGGAAGTACAAGAGGAATGATTGCAGGGGCATTGTTGGTAGCGACTGTACAGCATCTTGCAGCGTATTATATTGACACAAAATGGATGGATGCAGTTACCTATATCATTCTCATTTTATTTTTAATCTGGAAACCGCTTGGCTTTAGTGGAAAGCGGCTAAAAAAAGTGGAGGTGTAACATGGAATATATTTTGCACCTTTTCGTTCTCGTTTGCTTTTACACTTTGCTTTCGCAGAGTTTAAATCTATCAGCTGGGTTGACAGGACTAATTTCATTAGCGCATGCAGGTTTCTATGGAATAGGTGCATACACAACCGCAATCCTTTCAACACAGT
>JAEUTT010000035.1 GCA_016787165.1 Bacteroidia bacterium
TCTATAGCATAACGTAAATCATGTCCAGCTCTGTCTTTTACAAATGTGATTAGTTTTGCTGATTCTCCTTCGGAACGGTTTAGTTTTTTATCCATGATTTTACAAAGTACATGAATTAAATCAATGTTGGTCCATTCATTATGTCCGCCAATATTATAGGTTGAGCCTGTTTTAGCATTGTGAAAAATAACATCAATTGCTCTTGCATGATCTTCTACCCATAACCAATCACGAACATTTTCACCTTTTCCATAAATAGGAATTGGTTTGTTGTTTTTGATGTTATGAATAGATAATGGAATTAATTTTTCAGGGAAGTGATGACTTCCATAATTGTTTGAGCAATTAGATATAACAGCATCCATTCCATACGTATCATGATAGGCTCTTACAAAATGGTCTGAACTAGCTTTTGATGCAGAGTAGGGGCTGTGTGGGTCGTAGGCTGTTGTTTCTGTAAACATACCTGTTTCTCCTAGTGTACCATATACTTCATCGGTAGAAACATGGTAAAAGCGATGTGCGTTATAATTTCCTTTCCAGTTTTCGCGAGCTGCATTTAATAGATTTACTGTTCCTATTACATTGGTCATCACAAATTCCAAAGGATTGGAAATACTTCTGTCTACATGGCTTTCGGCAGCAAGATGGATGACAGAATCAAATTTTTGTTCCGCAAATAATTTATTAATAAAATCAGCATCTACGATATCTCCTTTTACAAAAGAGTAGTTTGATTTTGATTCAATGTCTTTTAAATTAGCTAAATTTCCGGCATAAGTAAGTTTATCTAGATTAATAATTTGATAGTTTGGGTATTTGTTAACGAATAATCGTACTACGTGTGAGCCAATAAATCCGGCACCTCCGGTAATTAATATTTTTTTCATTCTTATTTCTTTTAAATTTTAGTGTTTAAAGACTCCAATATGTTAAGTTTTTAATTTTCCCTTTTAATATTCCTTTGATGTCGGTTAATATTCCTCCTTCAGAAAGGATAGATTTGTAATAGGCTTCATCCAGATTTAGGTATTCTTTATGGTTTACAGCCACAACAACTGCATCGTATCCTTTGCCAATTTCTTTTATTAGTCCAAATCCATATTCATGCATTAGTTCATCGGAATCTGCATGTGGGTCAACTACATCAACTTGAACACCAAACGATTTAAATTCTTTGATCACATCTGATACTTTTGAGTTACGCACATCACTTACATTTTCTTTGAATGTAGCACCCATAACAAGCACACGAGATTCCGTTAGATTTTTTTTAGCAGCAATAATTTTTTTAACAGTTTGTTTGGCTACATAAAAACCCATTGAATCGTTTACATAACGTCCAGAGTTAATAACTCTTGCATGGTAACCTAATTCTTCTGCTTTGTATGTTAAGTAATAAGGATCTACTCCAATACAATGTCCACCAACTAGTCCAGGAGAAAATTTTAAGAAATTCCATTTTGTTCCAGCTGCTTCTAGCACATCGTAGGTGTTAATGCCAATACGACTAAAAATGATAGACAATTCATTCATCAATGCAATGTTTACATCACGTTGTGTGTTTTCAATAATTTTAGCGGCTTCGGCTACTTTAATAGATGAAGCTTTGTGAACGCCTGGCTCCACGATTATTTTATACGTTTCGGCAATTACTTCCAATGATTCATCATCACAGCCTGAAACAACTTTTAATATTTTAGTAATGGTATGCTCTTTATCGCCTGGGTTAATACGTTCAGGAGAATATCCTACCTTAAAATCGTTTTTGAATTTTAAGCCTGATACTTCTTCTAAAACTGGAATACAATCTTCTTCGGTACAGCCTGGATAAACAGTAGATTCGTACACTACATAATCACCTTTTTTTAAGGCTTTCCCTACAGAGCGTGAAGCGCCTAATAATGGTTTTAAATCAGGAAGATTGTGTTCATCAATTGGAGTAGGTACAGCTACAATAAAAAAGTTGGCCTGCTTTAATACATCAATGGATGCGGTAAATTCAATGTCGCAATCTTCAAAATCTTTTGCCTCTAGTTCTTGTGAAGGATCGATATTGTTTTGCATCATTTTTACACGATCTTCATTGATATCAAAACCAATCACTTTTACTTTTTTAGCAAAAGCTAAAGCTATTGGTAATCCTACATATCCTAATCCTATTACAGCAATCTTTGCTTCTTTGTTTTTAATTTTATTAATCATGTTTTATGATTTTCTGTTTAACGTTCTTAATGAATAAATTCGTTCAATGATATCTACTACTTTTAATCCTTCTAACGCATTGGTAGTAATGCTTGTTCTTCCTTTTAGTGTGTCAATTACATTGGATATAAGTTGAGGATGATTGTTTGCAGAGCCTTTGTATGCTCCATAATCATTAGCTTCATTGGTGGGCGCCAACTCGGGTAATGTATAATCTTTTATATCGCAATATTCTACTTTATCCATGTACTGTCCGCCAACTTTAACACTTCCTTTACTACCAATAATTGTAATGCTACTTTCTAAATTTTTATTCCAGACAGCCGTTGAATAATTAATACATCCCATTCCTCCATTTACAAAATTAAAATTCACAAAACCACTGTCTTCAAACTCTGTTAATGATGCATGATTAAAATCGTTGAATTTTGCTTGTATGTTATTTACATCACCAAAAATCCAGTATAATAAATCTATCCAATGTGAAAATTGAGTGAAGAGTGTGCCACCATCTAATTCTTGTGTTCCTTTCCAACCACCTTTTTTACCTGCCTGTCCGGCAGGGAGGTAATAACGTTCATCTCTGTTCCAGTAGCAGTTCAATTGAACCATATATACATCGCCAATGATTTTTTCTTCTACTATTTTTTTTAGCCAAGCGGAAGGTGGCGAAAAACGATTTTGCATTACACAAAACACATTTTTATTTTTTTGTAATGCTTTAAAAATTATTGCCTCGCAATCTGTTTTTGAAAGCGCCATTGGTTTTTCTATCACTACATGTTTTACTGCTTCTAATGCAAGTAATGAATGTGTAGCATGTAGGCCGTTTGGTGTACAAATGTTCACCGCTTCAATTTCAGGATGAGCCGCAAGCATTTCTTCCGGAGTGTTATAAAATGATTCTTTTAAATCAGTTAAGCCTAAGTACTCTTTTGTCGCTATATCGCATACAGCAACAAGTTCAGCTTCTGCATTTCTGCGAATCATTTCGGCATGTCGTTTTCCAATATGCCCTTGACCAATTACTGCAAATTTTATTTTCATTTAGTTAAATTAGTTAAATTAGTTAATTAGGTTAAATGGGTTAATTTAGCATTTAGCTTATTATGCTCACTCCACTTTTTTCTAATTTATATTTTTCTTTGCTTTCGGGGCATATAGCAATTCCATTAGCATCAAATTTTAATCGATGACCACATTCACTTATCCATCCCATTTGTTTTGCAGGATTACCAACCCATAATGAATAAGGTTGAACGTTTTTTGTAACTACAGAGCCTGCTCCAATAAATGCATATTCGCCAATGTTGTGACCACACACAATAGTTGCATTTGCTCCAATGGTAGCACCTTTTCCTACATGTGTTTTGGCGTATTCACTTTTACGATTAATAGCACTGCGAGGGTTTATTACATTGGTAAATACCATAGAAGGGCCAAGAAATACATCATCATCACAAGTAACTCCTGTGTATATGGAAACATTGTTTTGCACCTTTACATTTTTGCCTAAAACAACTTCGGGTGATATTACTACATTTTGACCTATATTGCAGTTTTCGCCAATAATGCAATTGGGCATAATATGAGAAAAATGCCAAATCTTGGTTCCTTTTCCAATCTTGCATCCTTGGTCAATAACTGCTGTTTCGTGTGCAAAATAATCTTGGCTCATGTTAATTAAAACTTCTATGTTCTGTTTTGTTCAATTCTTCTTTTGATAAGGATTTAAAGTACTCGTATGTTATTTTCAATCCTTCAGCTCTACCAACTTTGGGCTCCCAGCCTAAAATTTCTTTTGCTTTTGTAATATCTGGTTTGCGTTGTTTAGGGTCATCTTGTGGCAATGGTTTTGACACTAATTTTTGTTTGGTGCCAGTTAGTTTTATAATTTCTTCACCAAATTCTTTAATAGTAATTTCACTTGGATTTCCAATATTTACAGGGTAAACATAGTCGCTCATTAATAAACGATAAATACCTTCTACTAAATCATCTACATAGCAAAACGAACGCGTTTGGGAACCATCACCAAACATGGTTAAATCTTCGCCACGCAATGCTTGTCCAATAAATGCAGGCAATACACGTCCATCATTCAATCGCATACGTGGACCATACGTATTAAAAATTCGAATGATTCGTGTTTCTACATTATGATAGGTGTGATATGCCATCGTCATTGCTTCCATGAAACGTTTTGCTTCATCGTAAACACCACGTGGACCAACAGGATTTACATTTCCCCAATACTCTTCTGTTTGTGGATGTACTAATGGATCGCCATAAACTTCGGAAGTAGAGGCCACTAAAATTCTTGCTTTTTTAACTCTTGCTAAACCTAGTAAGTTGTGTGTTCCTAATGAACTAACTTTTAGTGTTTGAATTGGAATTTTTAAATAATCGATAGGCGAAGCTGGAGAAGCAAAGTGTAAAATATAATCTAATTCACCTGGTACAAACACAAATTTGGAAACATCATGATGATAAAATTCAAAATGCTCAAGCTTCATTAAATGTTCAATGTTTTTTAAGTCGCCAGTAATTAGGTTATCCATACCAATTACATGATATCCTTCTTTTATAAATCTATCACAAAGATGTGAGCCTAAAAAACCTGCGGCACCTGTTATTAAAATTCTTTTCATAGTTTAGTTAAATTAGTTAATGGGGTTATTAAGTTAAATGGGGAGGCCTGAGTTAACTCATTCCTCATTTTCCTAATTACCCTTTTACTGTTTCTCTGCCGATGCTTGAATAGTAATATCCAAGTTCTTTCATTTGTTGGATGCCGTATAAATTTCTTCCATCAAATATTACTTTGTTTTTTAATAAGGAAGAAACTTTATCAAAATCAGGTGTGCGGAATAAACTCCATTCAGTTGCAATAAGTAATGCATCTGCATCTCTAATGGCATCGTATTCATCCATTGCATAAGTGATTTTATCTCCTAATAAATTTTGAACATTACTCATTGCTTCTGGGTCGTATGCCGAAACGGATGCTCCAGCTTTTGTTAATTCATCAATGATGTATAATGCAGGTGCTTCACGAATATCATCGGTATCTGGTTTAAATGCTAATCCCCAGATGGCAATTTTTTTTCCTTTTAAATTATTTTTAAAATAGTTTTTTATTTTAGGAACAATAATGGTTTTTTGTTTTTCATTAATGTCCATTACAGAATCTAAAATTTTAAATTCATAATTTACTTCTGATGCTGATTTTGCAAGTGCTTGAACATCTTTAGGGAAACAACTTCCGCCATACCCAATTCCAGGAAATAAAAAACGTTTACCAATTCTATCATCGCTACCAATACCAATACGAACAGCGTCAACATCGGCTCCTACTAGTTCGCAAAGGTTTGCAATTTCATTCATAAATGTAATTTTGGTTGCCAAAAATGCATTGGCAGCGTATTTTGTAAGTTCAGCTGATTTTTCATCCATAAAAATAATTGGATTTCCTTGGCGAACATAAGGTTTGTATAGTTCTTCCATTGTTTTACGAGCTCTATCAGAACTGGTACCAATTACAACTCTGTCGGGCTTTAAAAAATCATCAACAGCAAAACCTTCACGTAAAAATTCAGGATTAGACACTACATCAAATTCTACTTTTGCATTTTTAGCTACTGCATCACGTACTTTTTCTGCTGTACCTACCGGTACTGTACTTTTATCTACAATTACTTTGTAGTCGGTAATTATTTTTCCTAAATCATTAGCCACACCAAGAATGTAGCTTAGGTCGGCAGAACCATCTTCGCCAGGAGGAGTTGGTAATGCTAAAAAAATAATTTTCGCATTTTTAATGGCTTCAGCTAAATTAGTTGTAAAGGTTAATCTGCCTTGTTTAATATTTCGTTCAAATAATACATCCAAGTGTGGTTCATAAATTGGAACAATACCAGATTGCATTTTTTTAACTTTATCTTCGTTAATGTCAACACAAATAACATTGTTTCCTGTTTCTGCTAAACAAGTTCCTGTAACTAATCCTACATAACCTGTTCCTACTACTGCTATATTCATAATTTAGTTTAAAAGTTTAAAGTTTAACATTTTTATTTTTACTCAACTGTTTTTATTTGCAAAATTCTAAAACAGCATTCGTGATGTATGTTAATGTTTCCTCGTCTAATTCAGTATGCATTGGAAGTGAAACAACAGAAGCGCAAAGCTTCTCTGTTACAGGAAAATCTCCTTCTTTGTAACGCGGGTCTAAATATGCTTTTTGTAAATGCAATGGGATAGGATAATAAATCATTGCAGGAATATCTTTGCTGGCAAGGTATTCGCGTAAAGCAGTTCTATCTACTCCATTTAATTGTAAGGTATATTGATGAAAAACGTGATTAGAATAGCTGGCACGTACGGGTGTTTTTAATTTTGGATGATTTGCAAATACCTTGTCATAAAATGAAGCAGCTTTATTTCTTGCGCTAGCATAGTTGTCTAAATCACGTAATTTAATTCTTAAGATAGCAGCTTGGATACTATCCAAGCGAGAGTTTACGCCAATTGAATCATGAATGTATTGAGCTGACTGACCATGATTAGCAATGATTCTGATTTTTGCAGCTAAGTTGTCATCATTTGTAAAGATAGCTCCACCATCGCCATAACATCCCAAGTTTTTAGATGGGAAAAATGAAGTGCATCCAATTGTTCCAATGGTTCCTGCTTTTTTCTTTGTTCCATCAGCCGAAAAATATTCAGCACCAATAGCTTGAGCCGTATCTTCAATTACATATAAGTTATGTTTTTTAGCCAATGCCATTATTTTGTCCATATCGGCACATTGCCCGAACAAATGCACAGGTACAATCGCTTTTGTTTTAGGTGTAATTGCTTTTTCAATGGCTGTAACATCAATGTCAAAAGTGTCAGGAATAACATCCACCAAAACAGGTTTTAATCCTAATAATCCAATTACTTCGGCTGTTGCAACGTATGTAAAGTCAGCGGTAATTATTTCATCTCCCGGCTTTAAGTCCAATGCCATCATTGCTATTTGTAAGGCATCTGTTCCGTTGGCACAAGGGATAACATGCTTCACTCCAAGGTAAGTTTCTAATTCTTTTTGAAATTCTTTTACTTCAGGCCCATTAATAAAAGCAGTATTGTTTAATACATTTTGTATGGCAGCATCTACTTCAGGTTTGATTTTTTCGTACTGACTTTTTAAGTCAACCATTTGGATTTTTTTTGCAATTTTTTCCATTGAGTTTAGTCTATAATATAAGAATGCGAATATAAAGAAATTATGCCAATATTTCAGGCAATTTTTAGATTATTCATTCGTTAAAAAATCCGTACATTAGCCCATTAAAATTATGAAAAAACAATACCTCATTTTTATATTTCTTTTTAGCTTAACTGTTAATGTTTTTTCACAGGTAAGCATTAAAGACTCTTCTATTACCACATCCATGATTAGTGTTTCGTATGGGTATTATATGCCGGCAGGAGATATGGTAAAACGCTTTGGTAATAGCTCTTCTATTCAAATGAACATTGATTTAAAAACGCGTTACAATTGGATGTTAGGAATAAATGGAAGTTATTTTTTTGGAAAGAACATTAAAGAAAGTTTATTTGATAGTATTGCATCTCCAGGGGGATACATTATTGATAGGTTAGGTGGATTTGCCGATGTTCGTTTGTTTGAAAGGGGGTTTACCGTTTCTGCAACGATTGGCAGGGTGTTTCCTTTTAAAAATCCTAACCCCAATTCTGGTATTGTGTTTAATCTTGGTTTAGGTTTTATGCAGCATAAAATTAGGATTGAAACCATTGGCAATAATGTGCCTCAGCTTTCAAAAGAATATAAAAAGGGATACGATAGGCTTACCAACGGTTTTTTATTAACCGAAAGTTTGGGTTATATGTATTTAAGCAATAATCGTATTTCTAATTTGTACATTGGAATTGAGTGTATGCAAGGCTTTACTAAAAATAGAAGAAGCTACAACTATGATGAAATGCGAAAGGATGATAAAAAACGCCTTGATATATTATTTGGCGCTCGATTAGCATGGATATTACCTTTGTATAAAAAACCACCTAAAGAGTTTTACACCTACTAGTTCTGTGAAAAAAACACAGATATAATTCATGCAACTACTATACCTCATATTTGTTTATTTGTATTTAATAGCAATTAAAATTGCTTCATTATTTAATACAAAAGCAAAAAAATGGTGCGATGGGCGTAGAGCTATTTTTACAAAAATTGCAGATGTAATAGGACAAGATAAATCAACTAGAATATGGTTTCATTGTGCTTCATTGGGAGAGTTTGAACAAGGTAGACCTATTATCGAAAGAATAAAAAAGCAGTATCCAAACTATAAAATAGTGCTTACATTTTTCTCTCCATCAGGATATGAAGTGCGTAAAAATTATGAAGGAGCAGATTACATTTTTTATTTGCCTCTTGATACTATTGGAGCTGCCTCAAAATTTATTGAATTGATAAAACCCAAGGTCGTATTTTTTGTGAAATATGAGTTTTGGTTTGGTTATTTAAATCAATTAAAAATTAAAAACATTCCCACCTATTTGGTTAGTGGGATTTTTAGAGAAAAGCAGCATTTTTTTAAACCTTATGGTCTGTGGTTTCGAAAACAGCTATCTGCATTTACGCACTTTTATTTGCAGGATAAAAACTCAGAAAATTTATTACACAAGATTGGTTATAAAAACACTATGGTGTCGGGAGATACTCGTTTTGATAGGGTTTTTGAAATATCAAGAACTGTAAAGCCGAATATTTTATTAGATGAGTTTTGTAAAAACAAACTTGTATTTATTGCAGGAAGTACATGGTCTGAGGATGAAAAAATAATTATGTCGTCCGTTTCATTGTTTGATAATTACAAAATAATTATAGCACCTCATGAAGTTGATGAAAAACATATATTCTCAATTGAACAAAGCTTGAAAAATAAAACAACTTTTATTCGTTATTCCAAAGCTATCCCAAATAATATTTCCAATGCACAGGTTTTAATTATAGATAATATTGGGATGCTTTCTTCTTTGTATCAATATGCTTCAATCGCATACATTGGTGGTGGCTTTGGCAAAGGGATTCATAATGTGTTGGAGCCGGCAACATTTGCTTTGCCAATTATTTTTGGGCCTAACTATAAAAAGTTTGCAGAAGCTACCGAATTAATTGACTTGGGTGCTGCATTTCCAATTCAATCTACCACTGATTTTAAATATATATTAAACGAACTTTTTAATTCTTCAAAAAGAAATGAAGCAGCTTTGGTGTCTGAAAAATATGTGCATTCAAAGGTTGGAGCTACAGAAACAATTGTTTCTTCGGTGCAAATAACTGGTTAATGGCTTTGCTGAAAATTTGCTGATAATTAAAATTGTCTATTTCTATTTATTGTTCTACATTCGACAAACTATTTTTTATATATGAGCCAAAAACAATCAAGCACTACTTCCGCACTTTTAGTTCTTATTTCTGTATTTTTCTTTTGGGGATTTGTTGCAGCTAGCAACGATATTCTTATTCCTGTTTTTAAAGAAAAATTAAATTTAGAACAATGGCAATCACAAATGATTTCATTTGCATTTTATGTTGCATATACGGTTGGCTCAATTATATATTATTTTATTTCAAAGTCTTTTGGTGGTGATATTTTAAACAGAATAGGTTATAAAAATGGAATAGCATTGGGGTTGACTATTTCTGCAATAGGAACTCTTCTTTTTTATCCAGCAGCAGAAACGGCTTCATTTCCTTTGATGATATCCGGTTTGTTTATTGTAGGATTAGGTTTTTCCTTACAACAAACTGCTGCAAATCCATTGGCGATTGTGATGGGCGATCCTCAAAAAGGTTCTCAGCGTTTAAGTTTGGCAGGTGGTGTAAATAATGTAGGTACTACCATTGGTCCTTTGCTTGTTAGCTATGCCATTTTTGGTTCTATTTCTTCAGGAAATACTGTTGCGAGTATCGAGAGTGTAAAAACACCTTATTTAATATTAGGCGCAGCATTTATAATTGTTGCAATTATTTTTAAGTTTTCTTCTATCCCAAATAAAATTGAAAGGGTAAATGATGCTGTTGATGAAACTACTATTACTGAGAAAAAGAGTGCCTTGAAATATCCACAATTAATACTTGGTATGATTGCCATATTTGTTTATGTGGGTGTGGAGGTTTCTACAGCAAGTAATTTACCTGAGTTTATGAAACAAAAATTAAATACACCTACCGAACATATTGCTCCTTATGTTTCTTTGTTTTGGGCAAGTTTAATGATTGGTCGTTGGACATCTTCCGTTGGTGCATTTAATATTAAAGCAGGTTTTAAAGCGGTATTAAATTTTGTGATGCCATATATTGCATTTGCTGTTTTTTTAGCGGTAAATAAAATTGCCAACCATGATTTAACTCCATTTTATATTTATGCCTTTGTAATTGTAGCGTTAATTATTGCCGATATTTTAAGTAAAGGAAATCCCGCTCGTCAGTTGCTAATATTCTCTTTTGCAGGAATTGTTTCTTTATTTATAGGAATGTTATCATCAGGTATGGTAAGCGTATATGCATTTATTAGTGTAGGCTTGTTTTGTAGTACATTATGGCCTTGTATTTTTACTCTTGCAATTGCCGGTCTAGGAAAACATACCAATGAAGGCTCTAGCTTTTTAATTATGATGATTATGGGTGGTGGGTTTATTAGTTTGTTGCAAGGAGTTTTAGCTTCTGAGGATATTTTAGGAATACAATGGAGTTATTTAGTAGGTGTAGCCTGTTTTGCTTATTTAGCATTTTATGCTTGGAAAGTAAGTGCAATTTTAAAAACACAAGGAATTGATTTTGATTCAAAAAAAAATAGTGCTCATTAATTAAAGTAAACACTTGCAAACAAAAATCAGCTCAGCTTGTTTGTATAAAAACAACAAGCATGAAAAATTTATATAATTCTTCACTTGCCAATAAAAAATACGATGCTATTGTAATTGGTTCCGGAATGGGAGGTTTGGGAACAGCAGTGTTTTTGGCAAAATCAGGAAAGTCAGTTTTGGTATTGGAGCGCCATTATGTGGCAGGCGGTTTTACACATACATTTAAACGTAAAAAATTTGAGTGGGATGTAGGTGTTCATTATGTAGGTCAAGTAAACAGGGATAATGATTTGCTTCGTCAGGCATTTGATTATTTAACAGATAGCAAATTGCAGTGGGAAGATATGGGTGAAGTGTATGATCAGGCAATTATTGAAGGCGATGTTTACAATTTTAAAAAAGGTAGAGAGAATCAAATTCAACAAATGATTGCATATTTTCCGGAAGAGAAGGATGCCATTATTAAGTATTATAAATTGGTTGAAAAGGTTGCTAATTTGTCGTTTATGTTTTTTGCCGAGCGTTCTATGCCACATTGGTTAAGTGTTTCAGTTGGCTATTTTTTGCGAAAAGGATTTTATAAATATTCAAAACAAACAACATTTGATATTATTTCTTCCTTAACAACAAATAAAAAACTAATTGCTGTATTATCTGCACAGTGTGGTAATTATGGTTTGCCACCTCAAAAGAGCAGTTTTGCTATCCATGCAATGGTTACCGATCATTTTATTGAAGGAGGAAATTATCCCGTAGGCGGTGCTGCCAGTATTCCTAAAGCAATGGTGAATGTGATAGAGGCAAATGGAGGAACAATAGCTATTAAAGCAGAAGTGAAAACTATTTTGATAGAAAAAAATAAAGCTATTGGTATTGAGATGATGAATGGAGATAAAATTTATGCGTCAAAAATAGTCAGCAATGTAGGTGTACACAATACGTATAAAAAACTCATTCAAAAAAATACCGATTTCGAAGTTTCTGAATTAAATGAAATAGCTCCTTCATCATCCCATGTTTGTTTGTATGTGGGATTAAACGAAAGTGATGAACAATTGAATTTACCTCGTCATAATATATGGCTTTACAATAGCTATGAGTTTGATAAAGATTATGCATTTCATCTTGCAAATAAAGAAACCATAGGTTCATTAGCTTATATTTCTTTTCCATCAGCAAAAGACCCTCAATGGAAAATAAATAATGCCGGTACAAGTACAATACAAGTAATTGCACCTTGTCCGTACGAATGGGTTCAACAATGGGAAGATTCAAAATGGCAAAAACGTACCGATGAATACGAAGTTTTTAAAGAAAGAATCAAAAATGAACTTTTACAAAAGATGTACGATACGTTGCCTCAAACAAAAGGAAAAGTTGTTATTGCTGAATTGTCAACTCCTTTGAGTACAAAACATTTTTCAGGCTATCAAAAAGGAGAAATTTACGGCATGGAACACAATACAAAACGATTTAGTTTAAAAACATTGCGTGCCACAACACCTTATAAAAATTTGTATTTAACAGGACAAGATGTAATATGCGTTGGGGTTGGTTCTGCTCTATTTTCAAGCATCATCACATCCGTAAGCATGTTAAATCGAAATGTTCTTTGGCGTATAAAAATGTATACTAAAAAAAGTAAAAAAACAGTTTCTTAATTACGCTGAATAATAAACGATTGAGTGTTGCTTAAACTTTTGCCACTGAATTGAATAAAATAAAATCCATTCGTTAGTTTTTCATTGTTTATTGAAAATAGATTTTCGCCTTTTACTAGTTCGATGTTATTTTCTGCAACTGTTTTTCCTACTACATCTTTTATTGAATACATTATTTTTTCTGATTGTTCGGTATTAATAGTAATGTTTAATACATCTTTTGATGGGTTGGGATACATATGAACATGAAAATTATTAGTGCTTTGTTCTGCAATGTTCAATGTGTTTGTAATATTAATGTCGTCAATATAAATATTGTTTCCTCCATTAGAAGTAAATAAAAATTTAAATCGAAAGCTAGCAGTTAAAAAGCTTGCTGGTATTGTTGCATATACTTGTCGCCACTCACTAACAGAAGTTGGTGTGTAAAATGTATTGGTAGGTGGTACTGTTTCAAGTCCACTGCCACTTAATGTTGCTCTAATAATCCATGATGTATTACAATTTCCCGAAAGGAGTAACTGTAATTGGTCTAGGTTAGTAGAGTCTTTTCTTGCAAAAGCATATTTAAAACTTACACTTAAATTACTGGTGCCTGTTAAATTAATTATCGGACTGATTAATTCATCTTTATTAATTTTATTGGTATTAAAATTATCGAGCATCACACAGTTAGAACCACTCACAGCAGTAGTATTGGTTAATAGCCATTCGTTTTCAGTGTCAAATGAATTTGAAAACCAATCGTTTCCATTCAGTGAAACGGTACTTTCAAAATCTTCGGAATAAGGATAAGGATTTCCGGAAGAGGGTAAAACTGAAATAAAGTTAGCTTTTGTAATTTGTGCAGAGTCTATTCCGTTTTTTACTTTTAATGAAACAGCATGTTTTCCAGGTGTGGTGTATGTGATTGTTGGTGATGCAAGCGTTGAGCTGCTTGGAGTACCACCAGGGAAAGTCCATTCAATGGAGGTGAAATTTCCATTATACGAAGCATTTGAAAAAATAATTTGATTGTTTGAAGAAGAGCAAACCACTTTTTTATTTGCATTAAAATCCGCAGCACAAATTGTGGAAGCTGAACTAACTCCAGTAGCAACTAAATTGGCCGGTTGCCATAAATTATTTCTTCCACCAATAGTAGAATTTAAGCAAGCTTGCATACGAGCTTTTTGTCCGTATGTAAACATTTTATTGCAGTATGAATAATCCATAGCATTTTGAACATTGTCAACCACATTTCCACATGAAGCAGCTGTTAAGTTACATGATTGCCAACCGATGGTTGGAGGAGTGTCTGCTACTAAATCATCAATGTTACAATCTTTAAATGGGTCAGCACAAGGGTAATAGTAAAAATTAGGAACATTATTGCCACCCCAAATATGTTGTAGATTTAAATAATGTCCACATTCATGTGCAAGAACAACAGAGCGCATAGGAGTAGAGGTGCCAATGCTTCCAACATAATTGTGTGACATTACAATTCCATCCCAAGCTGGAATAGAATCGGCATCGGAAGGAAAAATAGCATGACCGGCTAAGCCAGCTGCATTTTGAACAACATATATATTTAAATACATATCGGTAGGCCATTGAATCAATGTTTTTACATCATGGTTGCCGGTAGTTGTTAAAGGTGAAGCAATGCGGTTAATTCCACTTGTGCAATTGCCATTGGGGTCGAGTTGAGCCAATTTAAATTCTATTTCACAATCAGCATGTAAAGGTTTAAATGCAGCAACAATGGATGCAGTATCTGCCAATTGTTTTCGAAATGTTTTGTTGAGCACATCAATTCCATCTTTTATTTGTGCATCCGAAATATTTTCATTGCCATACATATGTATCACATGAAAAACAACCGGTATGGTGTAAACCATTCCACCGGCCATATTTTTTTGATAAAAATTTTCGGTAAATTGTTGTGTATGTGCTTCCAATACTTGATCGCGTTTTATAATTGCTTGAGCAATTTTCGGGTTAGCTTGTTTAAGTGTATTTATTCTCATTTCATCAGTGCCACAATACTTAAGCTCTTGAGCCGAAAGCTGTGCTAGACTAATAAAGATTACAAGTGAAACCAGTAGTTTTTTCATTTTGATAGTAGTTTATTACGATTTCAAATGTACTAAATAAAGCACAAAAAGTTAAATTAGATTCCCTTAAAACAAAAAAATAGCTTATATTTGTTCCCTAGATATGATGAAGCCAAAAATCATTTTAGATAGCAAACACGTAGATATTACCATTACCCGACTTTGCTATCAATTAATAGAGGTTCATAACGATTTTTCTAACACAGTTATCATTGGCCTACAACCTCGCGGTATATTACTCGCAAAACGTATTCAGAAAAAACTTCAAGAAATTTTAAAGAAAAAAGATGTAAAGTGCGGAAGCTTGGACATTACCTTTTACAGAGATGATTTTCGTAAAAAGGAATTGGTTCCTAACCGTACCGAAATTGATTTTATTATAGAAGATAAAAATGTGATTATGGTAGACGATGTATTGTTTACCGGAAGAACTATCAGAGCAGGATTGGATGCAATGCTTGCATTTGGTCGACCAAATGATGTAGAGTTGTTGGTGTTGATTGATAGAAGGCTAAGCAGACATTTACCTATTCAAGCTAAATATGTAGGAAAAACAATTGACTCAATTGCATCCGAAAAAGTAGTAGTAGAATGGAGTGAAACCGATAAAAGCGATAGAGTAACACTGTTAACAAACGATTAATAACACAAAAGAATGACTAAACTAAGTACCAAACACTTACTTGGAATAAAAGATTTAACGGCAGATGATATTCATTTAATTTTAAATACTGCCGATAGTTTTAAAGAAGTCATTAATCGTCCTATTAAAAAAGTACCTTCCTTACGAGACATTACCATTGCCAATTTGTTTTTTGAAAACTCAACCCGAACAAAATTATCATTTGAGCTTGCTGAAAAACGATTGAGTGCAGATGTAGTAAACTTTGCCGCATCTTCTTCTTCGGTAAAAAAAGGCGAAACCTTAATAGATACGGTGAACAATATTTTAGCAATGAAAGTGGATATGGTGGTGATGCGTCATCCTAATCCAGGTGCAGCAGTATTTTTATCCAAACACATTGATGCTAAAATAGTAAATGCTGGTGATGGTGCACATGAACATCCAACACAAGCATTGCTTGATGCGTTTTCTATCAAAGAAAAATTAGGAAGCATAAAAGGGAAAAAGATAGCCATTATAGGTGATATACTTCATTCGCGCGTTGCATTGTCGAATATATTTTGTTTGCAAAAATTAGGTGCAGAAGTGATGGTGTGCGGGCCCACTACATTAATCCCTAAATACATTGAAAGTTTAGGAGTAAAAGTAGAACACAACCTCAGAAAAGCTCTTGAGTGGTGCGATGTAGCTAATATGCTACGCATTCAATTAGAGCGACAAGACATTAAATATTTTCCATCTTTGCGAGAATACACCATGTTATATGGCTTAAACAAAGAGATTTTAGATTCACTTTCTAAAAAAATAGTAGTGATGCATCCTGGCCCTATAAACAGAGGTGTGGAGATTACAAGTGATGTAGCAGATAGCAGTCAAAGCATTATCCTTGATCAAGTAGAAAATGGAGTAGCAGTACGTATGGCTGTGCTATTTTTACTTGCAGGAAGGGTTTAAACCTTAAAATTTGCTTTCTTTCCCAAAAAAAATTACATTTGTTAAAACAATTAAAGGAGTATGAGTTTTCAGATAGAAAATACAAGCGGATATTCAGTTATTAAAGTTAAAGCCGAAAAGTTGGATAGTAATTTAGCCCCTGCTTTAAAATCAGAGTTAGTGGTTTTAAATACCGATGGGGTAAAAAATATTATCATCGATTTAAGTGAAGCTCGTTATTGTGATTCCTCTGGTTTGAGTGCCATTTTGGTTGCCAATAGATTATGCAAAAACTGTGAAGGCTCTTTTGTTTTAACCGGTTTGCAAGAACCCGTGAAAAAATTAATCGTAATTTCACAACTAGATTCAATACTTGTAATTACCGCTTCATTGGATGAAGCAATAAATAAGTTCAATTAAGTTTAACCCTAAAACAATAAATATGATAAAAAAACTACTTCTTTCAGTTTCAGCAATTTTAACTTTTGCTTTTAATACATCGGCTCAGATATGTACGCCAAATGTATCATGTGTTCCTGCCTCGCAAACGTATGGCGCTTGCCCTGATAGTACAACAGGTTTAGCTATTGGAACAGTAGGTGTTCCATATACACAAACAGTTAGTATTAAAGTTCCTGCCGATGGTTCTGATTTCGGTTTTCCAATCCCAATTAGTGATATTACTATTGTAGGTGTTGATAGTTTAGCTCCAGGTTTAATTTACCAATGTGCTCCTTCAAACTGTGTGTTTCCTGGAGGAACAAATGGTTGTATTTTAATTAGTGGTACTCCAACTCAAGTTTGGCACAAAAAAATTATTGTAAGAGCAGAAGCTCACAATACTACGTTTGGATTAACCATTCCTGAAACCAATGAGCAATATTTTAGCACAGTTATTCCTGCAACTGGAATCAATGATTTAAATATGAGCAAATTTGATGTTCACCAAAATTCACCAAATCCATTTTCTGAAAGAACAGAAATTTATTTTTCTTCTTTAGATAATTCACAAATTGAGTTTAAAGTGTACAATTTGGTTGGCGCTTTAGTATACAACAATAAATTTAATGGAGAAAAAGGGGTGAACACTATTCGTTTAGAAGCAAATTCATTTGCTCCGGGCGTTTATATTTACTCTGTAAAAAATGGAAACCAAACCATCACAAAACGTATGGTGGTTACATCTAAATAATGCAAAAATTTGAGTTAACCATTTTAGGGAGTAGCAGTGCAACTCCCACATCAAAAAGAAATCCTACCGCTCAGCTTTTAAATATAGCTGAGCGGTTTTTTTTAATTGATTGTGCCGAAGCCACTCAAATACAACTGCGTAAATTCAAAATAAAATTTCAGCGCATCAATCATATTTTTATTAGTCATTTACATGGCGATCATTATTTAGGTTTATTAGGCTTGTTGTCCAGCATGCATTTGCTTGGCCGAACCATTGATTTGCATATCTATTGCCCAAAAGAATTGCAAGAAATTATTGAAGTACAGTTTAAATATTCCGAAACACGTCTCAACTATAAATTAGTATACCACCATCACAATTATATAAATGATGAAGTGCTTTTTGAAGATGATAAAGTAATAGTTTCTGCAATTGTATTAAATCACC
The DNA here is from genome assembly GCA_016787165.1 of Bacteroidia bacterium. GTDB lineage: Bacteria > Bacteroidota > Bacteroidia > 2-12-FULL-35-15 > 2-12-FULL-35-15 > 2-12-FULL-35-15. The sequence continues at coordinate 18,034 of JAEUTT010000035.1, forward strand.
GAATACCATGCTGTGGATTTAAATTTACCGAAAAACCGATTTTAGCAGGCATTTTAAAAGAGGTAATCGACTTTTATAAAATACCTGTAGAGCAAATTTTACCAATAAAAAAAGGAGCTGATTTAATACTGAATGATGGTAACATTATTCCCAATGCTAAATTAACTGTTCAAAAACAAGCACCTCGCTCGTATGCTTATTGTTCTGATACTTGTTATGATGAACGGATAATACCGTATATTAAACAAGTAAATTTGCTTTATCATGAAGCTACTTTTTTGCATGAAAAAGAAAAAAGAGCCAAAGAAACATTTCATACCACTGCATTGCAAGCCGGAATGATGGCTAAAAAAGCAGAGGTGAAACAATTAATGATTGGACATTATTCCGCACGATACAAAGATTTACAGCCCTTGTTGGATGAAGCAAAGACTACTTTTGAAAATACAATTTTAGCCATTGAAGGCGAAATAACAAATATTTAAAAAATGGAAATTACATTTACCGAAATTATAGGTTACATTGCCTCATTTGTAGTGCTTATTTCTTTTTTAATGAAACAAATGAATCATCTGCGCATAATCAATTTGATAGGCTGTTTTTTATTTGTTATTTATGGTGTTTTATTACATTATTCTATTCCTGTAATACTCACAAATACTGTAATTATTATCATAAACGTGTACTACTTGGTAAAAGCTCGTAAAAAGCCATAAATTCTGCCAAACTGTCTTTAAAAATCAAATGGCATAAGGATTGAAAACATACATCTTGATTTTAAATTTACGAATTCAAATTGATTGATATATGACTGATAATTTTGATTTAAATGGCCTAACTCCTATGTTTAGTGCCAATATGATGGACGAAGATTCGGAGTTTATTCCATTACTTTCTACCGAAGATGAGGATCAAATGAATTCGGAGAAAATTCCAGCTGAACTGTCAATTTTACCATTGCGTAATACTGTTTTGTTTCCTGGAGTAGTCATTCCTATTACTGTTGGTAGAGATAAATCTATCAATTTGGTAAAAGATGCATACAAAGGTGATAAAACAATTGGAGTAGTTTCTCAAAAGGATGATAGCATTGAAGACCCTAATATTGATGATTTAAATAAAATAGGAACCATTGCACACATCATTAAAATGTTACGTATGCCCGATGGTAATACTACTGTTATTATTCAGGGGAAAAAGCGTTTTGAGTTAGGAGATGTGATTCAAACAGAACCCTATATCAAAGCAAAAATAAAAGCATTCAATGAAATTCGTCCGCCAAAAGATGAGCAAGAATTTTTGGCTTTGGTTTCATCATTAAAAGATTTAGCCACACAAATTATAAAACAAAGTCCGCACATACCTACCGAAGCCAACTTTGCTTTACGAAATATTGAAAGTCCTTCGTTTTTAATCAATTTTATTTCTTCTAACATGAATGCACCTGTGTTGGAAAAGCAAAAAATGTTAGAGGTACTCGATTTAAAAGAGAGTGCTACCATGCTTTTGGCAAACCTTACTAAGGAATTGCAAATGCTTGAATTAAAAAATCAAATTCAATCAAAAGTAAAAGTAGATTTAGATAAACAACAACGCGATTATTTTCTACATCAGCAATTAAAAACAATTCAAGAAGAGTTAGGAGAAAATAATTTTGCGCAAGACATACGCGAAATGCGTGAAAAAGCAAAAGATAAAAAATGGAGTAAACCAGTTGCCGACTCATTTGAAAAAGCCATTACCAAGTTAGAACGAATGAATCCCAATGCGGCCGAATATTCTATTCAAACTAATTATTTGGAAGTGCTATTGGATTTACCTTGGGATGAAACAACCAAAGATAATTTTGATTTAAAACGTGCTCAAAAAGTGTTGGATAAAGATCATTTTGGGATGGAAAAAGTAAAGGAGCGTATTTTAGAACACTTGGCAGTATTAAAATTAAAAGGCAATATGAAATCGCCTATTCTTTGTTTGTATGGCCCTCCCGGTGTAGGTAAAACATCATTAGGAAAAAGTATTGCTGAAAGTTTAGGACGTAAATATGTACGAATGAGTTTGGGAGGATTAAGAGATGAAGCAGAAATACGCGGGCATAGAAAAACATACATAGGTGCAATGCCCGGAAGAGTGTTGCAAAACATTAAAAAAGCAGGCACTTCCAATCCTGTATTTATTTTAGATGAAATAGATAAAGTAGGAAATGATTTTCATGGCGACCCATCTTCGGCATTATTAGAAGTATTAGACCCCGAACAAAACAATGCTTTTTATGATAATTATGTAGAGTTGGATTACGATTTATCCAATGTAATGTTTATTGCTACAGCCAATTCATTAAGCTCTATTCAGCCCGCTTTACGCGATAGAATGGAAATTATTGAAATTACAGGATATACCATTGAAGAAAAAATAGAAATAGCCAAACGCCATTTATTACCAAAACAATTGGGAGAACAAGGGGTAAAAAAAGAGCAATTGCAGTTGGATAAAAAAACATTGGAATACATTATTGAAAATTATACACGCGAAAGTGGAGTACGTGGTTTAGAAAAAGTAATTGCCAAAGTAGTGCGTAATACAGCTAAATCTATTGCCATGGAGCAAAAGTACAATGTAACAGTTACTGAAAAAGAGTTAACCAAAATATTAGGTCCAGCACACGAAAAAGACCGCTACCAAGGAAATGATGTAGCAGGTGTGGTTACAGGCTTAGCCTGGACACCCGTTGGTGGTGATATTTTATTTATTGAAAGCAGTTTAACAAAGGGTTCTGGTAAACTAACATTAACAGGAAACTTAGGAGATGTAATGAAAGAGTCTGCAATTATTGCTTTGGAATATTTAAAATCGCATAGCGATATTTTAAAATTAAATCCTGAAGTATTTGATAAATGGAATGTACACATACATGTACCCGAAGGTGCAACACCCAAAGACGGACCAAGCGCAGGTATTACTATGCTTACAGCATTAGCAAGTGCATTTACACAAC
>JAEUTT010000041.1 GCA_016787165.1 Bacteroidia bacterium
TCCTGAATTTAGAGAGTTAGCACCATTTATATTTTTTGATTTCTTAACCGACTTTGCTGTGTCAGGAAACTTGTATTTACAACGTGCTATTATCGACAATTATGATTTAAGATATGAATGGTTTCCAGGTGTTGGACAAATTTTCTCTGTATCTGCTTTTTATAAAGAATTTAAAAATCCTACAGAGCAGGCAAACAGACCAGATGTATTGCGTGAACAATATTATTTAAATGCACCTAAAGCAACTAACCTTGGATTTGAATTAGAATACAGAGTTAAACTTGGCTCTTTATTTAACAATGACACCAACGCTTTATTAAACTCTTTTACACTTTTCACCAACCTATCGTACATCATTTCAAAGGTAGATGTTAGTCATATTAATGGATCAACAGAAAAAGAAAGGCCATTGCAAGGACAATCACCATTAATTGTAAATGCCGGATTATTTTATTCGCATCCTACAAATGGAATTAGTGCAGCTGCATCCTATAACTATGTAGGCAGAAGATTATATTTAATTGGAAGCACGAGTGAGCCCGATTATTGGGAAAACCCAAGACACTTAATTGACGTTCAAATTGCTAAACGATTCAAAGAAAATTTTGAAGTAAAATTAAATGTAAGAGATATTTTGGCACAAGATTTTGTTCTTTATCAAGATATTGATAAAGACAAAAAATACAATAAAGAAAAAGATAACACCATGGTAAAAACTAAAAACGGACAATCTTTTTCATTGTCACTATCCTACCGTTTTTAACTTATATACTAAAAAACAGGAAAAGCTCAGAGTAAATTCTGAGCTTTTTTTAACGTCTAATTACTTATTAAAATCACATTTAATTCACCATTATTTAACACATTCTTAACACAAGAAATCCTTCGTTAAAATACTTTTGCCTCCGAATAACATTTAATTAACAATCAATTAACCAAAATGAAAACTATCGGAAAGCTTATTTTAACCTACTCTTTTGTTTCTTTAACCGTTACGCTTTTAAAGGCTCAAAATAGTATTGACAGTAGTAAAACAGAAGTAATAAAACCTGCTGAAGAACCAAAAGTAGAGCCCATAAAAGAGGTAAAAAAAGCATGGTACGAAAGCATTTCAATTAGAGGGTACGGGCAAATACGTTATAACCGTTTTTTGGAAACAAATCCCGATTTAGGATGTGAACAATGCGATAAATCATGGGGAAAAGGTGGTGGATTGTTTATTAGACGAATGCGTGTAATTATATTTGGAAATGTACACGAGAGAGTATACATTTATATTCAGCCAGATTTTGCCTCATCGGCTTCTGCAACAGGACTTCATTTCGGACAAATAAGAGATGCCTATTTTGATTTATCATTAGATAAAAACAAAGAATTTAGGTTACGCTTCGGACAAAGTAAAGTCCCATTTGGTTTTGAAAACATGCAATCGAGTCAAAATCGTTTAACATTAGACCGAAATGATGCCTTAAATAGTGCTGTATCAAATGAACGAGATTTAGGCGTTTTCTTTTACTGGGCACCAAAAAAAATTCGCAAACGCTTCTCTGAATTAGTAAACAATGGACTAAAAGGTTCTGGAGATTATGGAGTATTTGGTTTTGGAATCTATAACGGACAAACAGCTAATAAACCCGAAGCAAATGACAATCAACATCTGGTTGCTCGTTTAACCTATCCATTTCAATTCAAAAACGGACGAATACTGGAAGCTGGAGTACAAGGATATACAGGAAATTACATTGTAACAAGCATCACTAAAAATGTAAAAACAATAAATGACAGAGCCGAGTATTTAGATCAAAGAGCGGCTGCTAGTATAATTTTATACCCACAACCTTTTGGCTTTCAAGCTGAATACAACGTTGGAACTGGTCCGGAATACAATGTAGATAGCAATAAAA
>JAEUTT010000045.1 GCA_016787165.1 Bacteroidia bacterium
AATTTGTAGCTTATACTACTCTAGGTAAAATGCAAATTTTACAAGCCTTTACCGAACAAAAGTCCGTCATCATTGCTACTTATATTTTATGTGGCTTTGCTAATTTTGCATCCATAGGAATACAAATTGGAGGTATTGGAGCACTTGCTCCTGAAAAAAGAGGAATGCTATCGCAATTAGGTATCAAAGCCTTGATAGGTGGCACGGTTGCGTCCTTATTTACAGCCACCGTAGTAGGCATGTTGATATAATTTGTAAAACTTGTTTTGAGTTTTAAAAAGAACAAACTCCTATTTTTTATTTTTGTAGTATAAAATTGCTTGACTAAGCAATTTACAAACTCGTAGATAGTAATTTGTAAATAAATGAAACAATATCATGATTTAATGAACCATGTTTTAACACATGGAGCAACAAAAACCGACAGAACAGGAACAGGAACAGTTAGTGTTTTTGGTTATCAAATGCGATTTGATTTGCAAGAGGGTTTTCCTATGTTAACCACAAAAAAATTGCACTTAAAATCAATTTTACATGAATTGTTGTGGTTTTTAAAAGGAGATACTAATATTAAATATTTAAAAGACAATGGTGTGAGTATTTGGGATGAATGGGCAGATGAAAACGGAAACCTTGGTCCTGTATATGGTTCACAATGGCGTAGCTGGCCAGCGGCAGACGGGCGACACATTGATCAAATAACACAAGTAGTTAATCAAATTAAAAACAATCCCGATAGTAGAAGAATGATTGTGAGTGCTTGGAATGTAGGTGAAATTGATAAAATGAAACTACCTCCTTGTCATGCTTTTTTTCAGTTTTATGTAGCAGACGGAAAATTAAGTTGTCAATTGTATCAACGCAGTGCTGACATTTTTTTAGGTGTTCCTTTTAACATCGCTTCCTATGCAATACTTACATTAATGGTTGCTCAAGTTTGTAATTTGCAACCAGGAGAATTTATACACACACTTGGTGATGCTCATTTATACTCCAACCACATCGACCAAGCTAAACTACAATTATCACGCGATTTCAGAAAGTTGCCTACACTAAAAATTAATCCGGAAGTAAAAGATATTTTTGGATTTAAATTCGAAGATTTTACTTTGGAAGGATACGATCCACATCCACACATAAAAGCAGCCGTTGCCGTTTAGTTTTAAATATTAAAATTTAAATCGAGCCTGCACTTTTATTTCCGATCGGGTATTTCCTTGTATTTCATTGATAGAGCCTTCGCTTATTACTTTCCGGTTATCATATACCGTTTGAGAATAACGTAACCACAACTCTATTCTTCTAGTTAAATCATAGTTTAACAAGATATAAAATCGAGAGCCTTTATAATAGTACGAAGGAATAGAATAAGCACCAATCATATCATTTTCATAGGCATAAATCCGGCTATCGTAATTATCAGTTTGAAACAAGGCATAACGTAAAGTAACAGATAAAGGAAAACTCATTTTTTTAAATAAAATATCTTGATACACTACATACCCTTTTTTAGTAGGTGAATTATCAAACTTATAATCAATCAACTCTACTCTATTTTTAAGTTTTACAGATGGCAAAATACTATAAGATAAATTCAAACGATAGTTTGTTTGTTGAACAGGAACAATAAAATCAATATCGTCAATATCTTCAGTTGTGTTTTTGAATTTTGTTCGCGAACGAATTCTAAAATAAGTATCAAATTTTTTAGATGGTGTATAATTAATTTGAGCTAAATAATCATATCCAACCGAAGGTGCATTTGTCTGGTATTTCAACCAAGGGAATTCAAAGCGATCCAAATAAGCACTCAACGTAATTGTTTTTAAAGGCTTTGCTACAATCCCAACAAACCAGCCTTTTTCATTTGCAGCTCTTGTGTTTTCTGCAAAACCATTACTCAACAAGTTTTGAAAGTTACGCTGATAATTTCTATACAAAACCGTTAATGATAGCTTAGGATCTAAACTTATAAAAGCACCATTTACAAAGGCCATTCCACCATTCTGACTCATGGCTTGTTCACCAAAAAAATTGAAATTTCTAAAAATAAAATTATAATCTAAACCTATGTTTGCATTTTGCCTGGATGAAAATTCAAACTGATTATAATACGATAAATCTCTTTGAAAATCGTTGCTAAGCTCATAGTTAACACCAGTTAGGCCAACCGATAATTGTTTGCCTTTATAAGAAATATTTCCTCCATATATGGTTTGAGTGATTGAATGCTTATCTTCAATTTCAGAATACGTTGAATGAAAACCAGTTTCTTGCAAAGCAGAAATAGTGAATACTTCACCCGTTTCGGTAGTATCAGAAACATTAGCATCTACTTTTTTTCGGGAAACAAATGCAGTTGCTTCCAAGTTTTTAAGTGTAACAGTAGTTGCAAGTCCACGCATAAAACGATTTTCATCAACAGATGTATAAGGACGTAAACCTAATGCAGACTTTTTTACATTCATCACATCAGCACTTTTACCAAAAGCCAATCCACTCCACAAGGTTAATCCTTGTCCGAAAGTTGCCTGATAATCACCAATTGCTAGCGCTTTTACAAAACGAATATTTCGAATAAAAAAATGAGCAGAGTAAAAATCGAAACCAGTTTTTTGATTTCCATTCAATCCTTTTTCATACCAATCATAGTTAAATCGTTGATTTTGCTTAAAAAATAATTCTCCTTGATCTTTTTCGGCAGTAAATCCCCAGCTTATATTGGTACCATACGTGAACCGATAGCGCAAGTATAATTTATCAGGACTACCAATATACCTTGAATTTTTGCTTTTAAATAAACCAGCACTATCTATGTCTGTAAAACCTTTTTGTTGCTCTATAATTCGTGCATAACGAAACATGACCATATGTTGCCCGTTTTTAAACATCTCCTTTAAACTATAATGTGAAGAAGAAAAATTATCGTTTACTCGAACATAAGGCAATATTTTCTGAATCGTTTGCAGATCAAATCCGGCAATACCTTGTAACTCATAAATAGTTATAAGCTTTCCATTTTTTTCAATGTGCTTAAATAAATTATTTATTTCAATGTCGCTTAACAGTTGTAATTGTTGTAAGTCTTCTTTTTGAACTTTATTTAAGTTTAATGGATGATCCTTGTAATACATCAAGGCATCTAACAAATTGGTATAATCATCTTCCTCATTTTCGGAATTTTCTGCGATATTTTCAAGCTGTTGTTGGATTTGAGAGTCGTCTGTTTTAGGAATAACAGAATCTTGTTGAGCATACATAAACTTATTTACAATAATAAAAACTACTACTGTAACAAGGTATTTTAATTGGTTATAGCTAGTTGATGATAGCACTTGCTTTTTCTGCTTTCGTGAAAATATAACTCAATCCTAATTGAGGACTAAAACCAAGTGTTTGATGGTAACTGCCTGCAAAATCTACTTTTAAATTTTTCAGGTTT
>JAEUTT010000047.1 GCA_016787165.1 Bacteroidia bacterium
AAAAGGTGAATTGTTTAATTCACCTTTTGTTTTTATAAACTAAACAAAATAGGTATGTCATCATCATTAAAAAATTTGTCGGACTTTAACCATACGCTTATTCCAAATGGAAAGGGAATGAAAGTAGGGTTAGTTGTGGCAGAATGGAATATTGAAATCACTGGTGCATTAAGAGATGGAGCTATAAAAACTTTAGTAGAAAATGGTGTTATAGAATCGGATATTACTATAAAATACGTTCCTGGTAGTTTTGAGTTAACATTAGGTGCTCAATTTTTGTGTGAGAATAGTTCAACTGATGCTGTAATTGCATTAGGTTGTGTAATACAAGGAGAAACACGTCATTTTGATTTTATATGTGATGCCGTTGCACATGGTATTACCAATGTAAGTTTAAAGTACAATAAACCTGTTGTGTTTGGTGTGTTAACTCCTAATACCTTACAGCAAGCACAAGATAGGGCAGGAGGGAAGCATGGTAACAAAGGTGATGAAGCTGCAGTAACAGCAATTAAAATGTTGGCTTTAAAAAATTCTTAATTATTGAAATTTAGTTTGGACTCATATTTGTTTCTATGAACAACATGAAAATAAATTTTTTGTTATTTTTTTGTGTATGCTCAGTTTTTGCTTTTGCTCAAGAATATAAAGGAACAATTAAGGTTCAGAAAAAAGGAGGCATTGCTACCTTAATTTATGATGAAGTAAATATGCGGTTGGTCGGAAAAGATAATTCTGGAAATATTTTAGACTCGGCAGTTGTTTCTTTTCGAATTAAAACCACAATAAAAGGTATTGCATACGATGAAACAATTCAAGGAACTACTTTATCAAATAAAATGCAGTACCAATTAAGTAGATTAGATAATGGTACAACGCTTTATTTTTCGGAAATAAAAGTGAGAGATAAGTCTGGAACATTTTTTAACTGGAACGATTTAAAAATAAAAACTGGTTATCGACTGGAAAAAGACTATTAAATTTCTGCTCTACTCTCTCTCTTATTATAATCATTTATTAAATAAATATACCAAATTACACCTATGATATACATGGCTGCTGTAATTAAAAAAATATTTACATAAGCAACGTTTAGATGGCGCAAAATGCCAAACAAAATAGCGCTAAAAAAGGTAGATCCCGACCAAATAGCAGAAGTTAAACCACTTGTCATTTCTCTGTTTCTTTCTCCTACATACTTCATTGTAATGTCAGATGTCATAGGTGCTGCAATATTCATTAATGGCTGGCGAATTAAATAAAATAACACAGCGACATAAACAGCAAAACTGTAATCGCTATAAAACTGTGTGGTAGCCATAACAATTAATGCAATTATGGCCATTGATTGTGTTAATGGCACTGCTTTTTTATAACCCATGCCTTGCTTGATTTTTGGAACCCATAAAGCAGCATAAGCAACAATAAAAGATGCGGCAAAGGACATAAATGAAAAATAAGAAGTACTCATATTATGTACATTGGAGAAAAACAAACTTACAAATGGTATTGTAAAGCCTGCTCCAAACGCAATGATTGAGGTAGGGACAAGTGCTTTGATAATAACTTTCCAATCATACCCTCTTAAATTTAATCGGCTTTCAATACCAGAAGGGATGTGTTCATTTTTATTTACCTTAAAAATAAAATACATACTTGAAAAACTGAATAATACAATTCCGTATAATAAATTTTGTTCATTAAAAATAATGGAATTAGATGAGTTTAATACAGCAATAATTAAAAAACTAACAATGCTAGCAATGCTCCATGTCGCAAAATTGAGTGTAATGGCAGAAGTGTGTTGATGTTGTGGTACATTTCTTAAAATATAAGGTAAAATAGGAATTTGAATAAAGGTGTAGGCTGTTCCCCAAAGTAAATGAGCAATGAGTAATAAAGCTGAAGAATGGATTTGCACACCAATTAAAATAAGCAAACCAAATAAAGGAACTCCAACAGTCGCAATGTATAAAACAGGGAGTATTCTTCGCCCTTTGATGTATATTCCTAAAAATAATGCAAGTGCCAGCATTCCTAAATAACGATACGAAGTAAAGTGAGCATAAGCAGCATCGCTATATCCTTCTGCTTTCATATATAGTGGAAGAATAGCCATAAACGATACATTTACCATTTGAATAAAAAATTCAACCGTAATAATGTTTAGAATCGATTTGTCGAGCTTTAAATATTCTTTTATGATGAGAAACATTTTGTTTCGAGCTGTTAATTATTCAATTTATTCAA
>JAEUTT010000057.1 GCA_016787165.1 Bacteroidia bacterium
AAAATATAATACATATCAAATGTTTTGTTTTCGTCATTTACATTGTACAAAACAGGAATGTTATTCCTAACGTTAAATTTTTTGATATTATTATAATCAATAAATACGGGTTCAATTTCTTTAGCTGGCGTATTTATAATAGATTTAACAAAATCGCTTTGATCATTCCTATTCACTTCAACAGGTGTAATTTCGGGTTTTACAACCTTTTGTACATTCTTATCTTCACCGGTACGTTTGTACACAACCACATAATTATTTCCATAATTTGTTTTTACAAAATCAATCAGTTGTTGTTTTGTAATTTTTGATAGTCGATCAATTGTATTTACATAATCAGACCATTTAGTATTTGTAATAAAACTATTCACAAACGCATCAGCACGAGCACCATTGTATTCATACATTTTTGTTTGTTGTAATTTCATGTCGGTTATAATTGCGCTCAATAACCAATCGGGAAAATCACCATTTTTTATTTTTTCAATTTGTTTTAGTAATAAATCCTTCACCTCTTCTAGTTGCTGCCCTTCTTTTGCAGTACCATTTAAGATGTGTGCCGAATAATCTTTAAACTCCATATCAAATGCACTTGCTTCAAGCACTTGCTGCTGCTGGTTTAAATTCAAATCAATTAAACCGGCTTTACCATTTGATAAAATTTTATTTACCAATTGAATCATATCAGCATCTTTAGAAGCTACGCCTCCAAATCGGTAGCCAATCATCACACTTTCAGCATCAGGACCAACCACTTCTTTCACAACAGGCGCTATAATTGCTTTTTCAGCATAAGGAGTGTAAGCAGGAACAGGTTTGTTTTTCCAAGAACTAAATTTTTCATCAATTAATTTTATTGTTATATCCGGATCAAAATCGCCCGATAAACAAATAGCCATATTATTAGGCACATAATATGAATTAAAATATTTTTTTATTTCTGTTAAAGAAGGATTTTTCAGATGATCAATTGTTCCTATGGTTGTTTGAGAACCATACGTATTGTTAGGAAATAACCCAAGAAACAATGCTTCCCAAGCTTTATCACCATCATTATCAAGTCCACGATTTTTTTCTTCGTACACCGCTTCTAACTCCGTGTGAAACAATCTAAGCTGTGGATTTCGAAAACGCTCCACTTCAATGGTCAACCATTTTTCTAATTGATTGGAAGGAATATCATTTACATAAACAGTTTGTTCTAACCAAGTGTAGGCATTTGTCCCCTTTGCACCAATTGATGAAAGCATTTTATCATACTCATTTGCTATAGCAAATTTTGACGCATATCCAGAAATTGAATCTATTTCATGGTATATTTTTTTACGCTTTGCTTCATCTTTCGTTTTGCGATAAACTTCATATAAAGCCTCAATTTTATCTAGTTCTACTTTTTCTTTTGCAAAATCTTTAGAACCAAATTTATCTGTTCCTTTAAAAAGCATGTGTTCTAAATAATGTGCTAAACCAGTTGCATCTTTTGGATCATTCTTACTTCCCGCTCTTACAGCAATGTATGTTTGAATACGAGGTGCATTTTTATAAACGGTCATATACACCTTTAATCCATTGGCTAAAGTGTAAATGCGTGCATTTAGCGGATCATTGGCTACGCTTTCGTACTTGTACGTTTTTTCTTGAGCTATAGCAATAGTCGTACTTACAAAAAGTATAAAAGCAAGAATAGAAAATTTTGAGAAGATATTTTTTTTCATAATTATATTATTAGTTAAGGTAAAAATACTATTAAAATGATTGTTGAGTAAAAATAAAATTACAGGAGGTTACAATTACGGCTAAACGGTAGTAATTATTTTACAACAAATTGTTTGCACCATTCATAGGCACTTTCTTTATCAGTAAATATCTTATAGGGCATTTTAGGTTTTTGTACTTTAATAAAAAACTCTGCGATTAAACGATACGCAAGGTTTTGAACAACAATAGCACTTGCATTTATGGGAGATAATGGTTCTATTGAAATTGCATTATCACGTGCTTCTTTAGTTATGATTACATTTTTTCCGGCCGAAATAACAAAAGGAGTAGGCTTCATTTCTGTTACTGTTTTTATAACTTCCAAATTTTCCAATTGCTCAGGGATATCTAAAACAGTATTGTCTTTAAAATATTGATGACCTATCCCGTTTTCATCAACAGAAATGACTGCAATAGACGTTTCGATTAGAGTAGTAGTTTTCACAGACCAAACACACAAAAACAAAGACGAAATAACAAATTAATGTAAATCAAAGTGCTCTGAAGCCATTTTTTCAATGGCGGTTCCTATCGCTAATGAAGAAGTTGCAGCAGGTGATGGTGCATTTAAAACATGAATTGCATTTCCGTTTACTTCAATTTTAAAATCATCAATCATTTCACCTTCCGGAGCTAAAGCCATTGCACGTACTCCTGCTCTACCAGGCTTTAAATCGTCCATTTCAAGACTAGGAATTAATTTTCGTAAACGATGCAAAAAGAATGTTTTTGAAAAAGCACCACGGTATTCATCCCAGCCAAATTTTATATTTTTAGCAAAAAATTTCCACGTTCCGCCAAAAGCAAATGCTTCTGCTGTATCTTTTAATGAAAAATCGGTTTTACCATATCCTTCGCGCTTAAACACAAAAACAGCATTAGGCCCGCATTCTGTTCCGCCTTGTATCATTCGGGTGAAATGCACTCCCAAAAATGGATATTTAGGATTGGGTACTGGATAAATTAAATTTTTAACTTTTTCTAATCCTTTATCACTTAAATCATAGTAATCACCTCTAAAACCAACTATTGCGGTATTTACTTTTGCTCCTTCTTTTTTTGCGATCCTATCGCTTTGTAAGCCGGCACATGTAATGATATATGTTCCTTTAAATATACCTTTACTAGTAATTACATTGGTGTAATTTTCATATTTCTCAAATGCAGTAACTTCATGTGAAGTAAGCACTTTACTTTGAGGAAATTTCAAATGTATCAACTCTACGTATTTTCTGGCAACATCAGCATAGTCAATTATTCCGGTACAAGGCACCCAAATACCTTCTATACCAACACAAAAAGGTTCTATTTCTTTGATTCGCTTTCCATCAATTTTTTCAATGCCTTCTACTCCGTTTGCCAAGCCGTTGTTAAACACTTTATTCATATGTGCTAATTCCGACTCATCGGTAGCCACTACAATTTTACCACATATATCATGATTAATGTTGTGTTCTTTTGCAAAAGCAACAAGCTCACGTCTTCCATCTACACAATTTTTTGCTTTGTAGGAACCCGGTTTATAATACAAACCAGAATGTATAACACCTGAATTATGCCCTGTTTGATGAGCCGCTACTTCTTTTTCTTTTTCAAGAACCAGAATTTTTTTGTGAGGATATTTTATATTTATTTTATACGCAGATGCTAAACCTACTATACCTCCTCCAACGATGATAATATCAAAATGAGTATTTTCCACAGTATTAATTTTGGCCAAAAATAAGGAATAAAAAAACAGATGATGAGCTTATTTTTACACTTTGATACCGATTTAAGTTAAAAACTTAATAAATATTCATCGAAACAATTCAACCGTTTGTCTAAACTCAAAAGATTATAGTCTTTATTTTTTGAGGTTATAAACAATTAAAAGGCAAAATTCATTAACAAAAAGTCATTTTTATCTTGATTATTTGTTAAAAATTAGTTAGTATTGTTATAGCATAAAACTAAATCTTCAAAAAAATATAAACAAATGAATAGAAAAATCGCTTTTTTATTTATGTTTTTTGTAGCTATATTTTGTTCAAAAAACATCTACTCACAAAGTTTAATTAGCAACTCCCCGAGCACTGAGAAGCATGCCAAATCAGAAAAATTTGAATATTATTTAACACAGCTTGGCACAACAACCCAAGCTGATGACATAGTAGCTATTTTTAAAGCACGTCCGGGAATTGTAGATGCAGTTGTTGATCTTTCCATACATAAAATTACCATCTATTCTGAACAAGGTATGCTTGAGCGTGATGTACTTGAAGTTATCAAATACGCTGGCAAGCAAGTTATTTCCGAAAAAGAACTAACTAAGTATTATTAGTTATTCAGTCACTTTTTACATATTCACTTTAGCCTTCTCTCCAAAATGAAAAAAATATTAACAACCCTATCAATTATTGTTTCAGCTCAGCTTTCCTTTTCTCAAGGAGATACTCCTTGTGCTGCTGTTTCTTTAACACCTAACGCAAGCTGTACATATACAGCAGGAACAACTGTTGGAGCAAGCTATCAAAGCAATGCCGCTAATGGAGGAACTCCTTCATGTGCTTCTCCTGGCGCACCCGATGTTTGGTATTCTTTTGTTGCGCCTGCTGGAGGAACAGTAACAATAACAACACAAGCAGGAACAATAACAGACGGTGGAATGTCTCTATACTCAGCTACAACTTGTAGCACAGGCCTAACTCAATTAGCTTGTAATGATGATGCGGTAGGCTTAATGCCGCAAATTAACCAATCAGGATTAACAGCAGGAGCAACATATTATATAAGAGTATGGAAATACTCTTCTGGCACAGGAACATTTGGTATTTGTATAACGCTCCCAGCTGCTCCTCCTGCAAATGACAACTGTACAGGAGCTACGTTACTTGTTTCTAACACTTCTTGT
>JAEUTT010000064.1 GCA_016787165.1 Bacteroidia bacterium
TTTAGGCAAACGCTTAGCTACAACTACTATTGGTGACCCAAATGTAGAAGGTGTTCGAATGGGCTCACTAGCAGGGAAAGCACAATTAAAAGAAGTAGCCGAAAAAGTAATGCAATTAGCAAAAACACAAAAAATTGTATTTGGCGATTTAGAAAAGTTTGAAGTAATAGGTGCTGATAAAAACAAAGGTGCTTTTATGCCACCCATTTTATTTTTAAATACCGACCCTTTTAAAAACCAAGATTGTCATAACATTGAAGCATTTGGCCCGGTAAGTACTATTATGCCTTACAAAACAATTGAAGATGCTATTGAATTGGCGAAAATGGGAAAAGGTTCATTGGTATGTTCTATTGTTACTAGCAACGACAAAATTGCAAGAGATTTTGTAATTGGTGCTGCTTGTATGCATGGACGAATACTGGTTTTGAATGCTGATTGTGCTAAAGAAAGCACCGGACATGGTTCTCCAATGCCATTACTTACTCATGGCGGACCAGGACGTGCTGGTGGTGGCGAAGAAATGGGTGGAAAACGTGGAGTATTTCATTATTTACAACGAACCGCAATTCAAGGCTCTCCTACTACTCTATCTAACATTATGGGACAATATCAGTACGGTGGTAAATACATTGAGAAAGATATTCACCCATTCAAACGTTATTTCGAAGAATTAGAAATTGGCGAAACATTGATTACAGCAAAACATACTGTTCATGAAGCCGATATTGTAAATTTTGCAAATGTAAGTGGCGATAATTTTTATGCTCACATGGATGCAACATCATTAGATGGAACCATTTTTACTGGTCGAGTTGCTCATGGTTACTTTGTTTTAAGCAAAGCTGCCGGATTATTTGTAGATGCGAAAAAAGGACCTGTATTATTAAATTATGGCTTAGATGAATGTCGCTTTGTAAAACCCGTTTACCCAGGAAGCACAATTGGTGTCCGTTTTACATGCAAAGAAAAAATTGATCAAGAGAAAAAAACACCCGAAGACATTGCAAAAGGAATTGTAAAATGGCTAGTAGATGTGTATGACGAAACGGGAGAAACGGTTGCTATTGCTACAATTTTAACAATGGTAAAAAAACGTAACCAAGAATAAAACAGCTGAATTATTATCAGTGTAGTAATACCTAAAAAACAAAACTGTGAGAAACTATCTACTGGTACTATTATTTCTTTTCTCTAAATTACTTTTGGCTGATACCAAAGACTGTTCTGCCATATTAAAAACAGCCGACTCTCTTTATTATTCAAATCCTGATTCATCATACCAATTAAGTATAATAGCAGAAAAGTGTGCAATTAACCAGCATGATAAACTAAGTTTAGCAACTGCATTATCCTATCAAGGTCGCCATTTTCTTTTAAAGTCGGATTTAGAAGCATCTAACTTAAAATTAAATGAAGCACTTGGTATATATCGCGAATTAACCAATTTTAAAGGGATTGCATATATACTTAAGCTAAAATCAAATTTACAAAGACGAATTGGAAATTTAGATGAAGCTATTGCCCTACACGAAGAGTCAATTGAAAATTATAAAAAGGCGAATTCAATAAAAGGAGTAAATAGTGTATTACTTAATCTTACGCTCGATTATTTCTCTGCTAAAGATTATTTAAAAGCAGAACAAGCACTTCAAGAAATTGAAAAAAACATTGATTCGCTATCACTCACAAATACTTATTTTTATCATCAAAATAAAGGTTTATTATACAAATACACTTCAAAATTAATTGAGGCTATTGAAG